>NZ_QJSX01000009.1:143005-203316 GCF_003217515.1 Deinococcus yavapaiensis KR-236
GAAAGAGTAATCCGGCGCTTGCAGTTGTAGCTCTGACCGTTACCTTGGCCGCTTGCGGTCCTCAAATCGCGGCGCCCGGCGCCATCAACAACCTGCCGGCCAGCGTCGCCCTCGAACCCATTCAAGTCGGGGCCACGGCGTCGAGCACCATTGCCTTCACGAACGGCGGGGGAAGCAGTCTCTCGTACGCCGTCAGCTCCGACGTCGCCTGGCTGACGGCGAGTCCGTCGAGCGCGACCGTGCCTGCCAACACCGCGACGAGCTTGACGGTCAACGTCACCTGCCCGGTCGTCCCCGGCCCTTACACGGCCAACGTGACGATCACCAGTCAAAACCCCAATCTCTCGAAGACGGTGCCGGTCACCGTGACCTGCGCGCCCGAAGCGAACACCGAGGCCAACCGCCCCGTCCTTCAACTCGGCAACATCGCGACGAGCGTCACCACGCCTTCGATCACCGTGACCGGCACCGTCGGCGACAACGTGGCGCTGCAAAGCCTGAAGGTGAACGGAGCGACCGTGACGGTCGGTACGGGAGGCGCGTTCACGTACACCGTGAACAACTTGACGCCCGGCAACAACGTCATCACGGTGGTCGCCACCGACACGAGCGGTCTGCAGACGACGCGGACCGCGACCGTGGTCTACACGCCTGCCTCAACCGACACGCAGGCTCCGCTCGTGTCAAACGTTGCCCTCACCAACACGGCCACGACGGGCTCGGTGCAAGGATCGGTGACGGCGACGGACAACGTCGCCGTCACCACGCTCGCTTACACCGTCACGCCCGCCGCCGGAGGCGCCGCCGTCAAGACGGGTGCGGTCACGGTTTCCACCCCGGGCTCGACCATCAACCAAGCGTTCACCATCGACTTGTCGAGCCTCGCCGACGGTACGTACAAGATCGCCTTCACGGCGTCCGACGGCACCAACACCTCGGCGGCGAAGGAAAGCGCGAGCTTCATCGTCGACAAGACCGGCCCGACCTTCACCCCCATCTACATATCACCCGTGACCGCCAGCACGGCGAGCGTGACGCTCGGCAACCTGCAAGACGCGTTGAGCAACGTCAGCTCGACGGTCTCGTACACGCTGAACGGCGCAGCCGCGCAGACGGCGACGCTTTCGAACAACGCCTTCACCATCACGGGCTTGCAAGAGGGCACCAACTCCATCACCATCACGGCGAAGGACGCGCTCGGGAACGCCACCACCAAGCCGATCCAAATCGTCTTCACGGCCGTCACGCCGCCCCCGCCTCCGGGTCCCGGTGATACACAAGCGCCGGTCATCACGAGCTTTGGCTACAACAACGCGACGACAGGCGTATTCCAAGGGTTCGTGACCGCCACCGACAACGTCGCCGTCACCGGCCTGTCCTACACCGTCGCTCCCAGCGCCGGCGGAGCGGTCGTGAAGAGCGGAACGGTGCCCGTCCAGACGCCGGGCACGAGTATCGATCAAACGTTCAGCCTCGACTTGTCGAGCCTCGCCGACGGCTCGTATAAAATCACCTTCACCGCGTCCGACGGCGTCAACACCTCGGCGCCCTTCACCTCCGCAGCGTTCACGCTCGACAAGACCGGCCCGACCTTCACCCCCAGCGCCGCCGCCTCGGTCAACGTCAACAGCGTCAACGTCACCCTCAACGGTCTGCAAGACGCGCTCAGCACGGTGAGCTCCAGCGTCACCTACAAGATCAACGGCGGAGTCACCCAGACAGCGACGCTTTCGGGCAACGCCTTCACCGCCATGAACTTGCAGAGTGGCGTCAACTCGATCGCCATCACCGTCAAGGACAGTCTCGGCAACGCCACGACCAAGACCATCCAGGTGACGTACGACATGACCGACACGCAAGCGCCGGTCGTCACGAACGTCTCCTTGGGAAGCACGGCGACCACGGGAACGCTGCAAGGCTCCGTCACCGCCACCGACAACGTCGCCGTCACCGGCCTGTCCTACACCGTCGCCCCTAGCGCCGGCGGAGCGGTCGTGGCAAGCGGTACGCTCAGCATCACCGCCGGGACGAGCGTCACGAAGGCGTTCAGCCTCGACTTGTCGAGCCTCGCCGACGGCTCGTACAAAGTCACCTTCACCGCGTCCGACGGCACCAGCACCTCGGCGCCCTCCACCTCCACAGCGTTCACGCTCGACAAGACGGGTCCGACCTTCACCCCCAGCGCTGCCGCCTCGGTCAACGTCAACAGCGTCAACGTCACCCTCAACGGTCTGCAAGACGCGCTCAGCACGGTGAGCTCCAGCGTCACCTACAAGATCAACGGCGGGGCCACCCAGACGGCGACGCTTTCGGGCAACGCCTTCACCGCCACGAACTTGCAGAGCGGCGTCAACTCGATCGCCATCACCGTCAAGGACAGTCTCGGCAACGCCACGACCAAGACCATCCAAGTGACGTACAACGCGCCCGACACGCAAGCACCGGTCGTCACGAACGTCTCCTTGGGAAGCACGGCGACCACGGGAACGCTGCAAGGCTCCGTCACCGCCACCGACAACGTCGCCGTCACCAGCCTGTCCTACACCGTCGCCCCTAGCGCCGGGGGTGCCTCTGTCCTGAGCGGTACGCTCAGCATCACGGCGGGTGCCAGCGTCAGCGAGCTGTTCAGCCTCGACTTGTCGAGCCTCGCCGACGGTTCGTACAAGATCGCCTTCACGGCGTCCGACGGTACCAGCACCTCGGCGCCCTTCACCTCCGCGGCGTTCACGCTCGACAAGACCGGCCCGACCTTCACTCCCAGCGCCACCTCGCCCGTCGGGACGAGCAGCACCACCGTCACCCTCAACGGTCTGCAAGACGCGCTGAGCAGCGTGAACTCGACGGTGTCGTACACGGTGAACGGTGGAAGTGCGCAAGCGGCGACGCTTTCGAGCAACGCCTTCACGGTCACGAACTTGCAAGAGGGCGCCAACTCGGTCGCCATCACGGTGAGTGACAGCCTCGGCAACACCTCCACGCAAACCATTCAAATCACGTCCGACACGCAGCTGCCCAACCTCAGCGTCACGCCGATCGCCGCTTACGTGTCGTCACCGGACCTCAACATCACTGGCACGGCGACGGACAGTGGAACGGGCATCGCGTTCGTGACAGCCACGCCGGACGGCGACACGACCCAGACGATCACCACGACCGTCGACGGCAACGGCAACTTCACCTTGACGCTCCTCGACTTGGCGGAAGGCGCGCACTCGATCGTGGTCACGACGACCGACATCTTTGGTCGCACCAGCGATCCGCAGACGATCACGACGTTCGTGGACGCCACGCCGCCGACGCTGACCAACATCGCCTCCAGCATCTCCAGCAACAACGTCACGGTGACCGGCACGGCCTCCGATATCGCGGGAAGCGGCGTCGACCACGTCACTTACAGCGTCACGAAGGACGGAGCGCCGTTCATCACCGCCACGAACGTGACGGTGGATTCGGCGGGCTTCTTCAGCATCCCGTTGACCGGACTCGCCAACGGATCGTACGTCGTGACGCTCGCCGCAGTGGACCTCAGCGGCAATTCGTCCACGGCCAGCACCGTCAGCGTCAACGTGCAGACGGGAGCGCCCTCGGTCTTGATCAACTCCATCGCGACGAGCGCCGGATCGGGAACCATCACAGGAACGATCTCGGACAACAACTCGCCGCTCACGGCAACTTCGTACCAAATCACCGACGCGAGCAGCACGGTCGTCAGGTCGGGCACCTTGACGAGCACGAATCCCTTCAGCATCTCGTACTCCGGCTTGGCGGTCGGCACGTACACCTTCACGGTGAGCGCGACGAACGCCCTCGGAACGACCAGCCAGTCCTCGACGTTCGTGGTGGATCAGACGCCTCCAACGGTCACGCTCGTCAGCAGCACGTTCGTCAAGAACGGCGTGAACGCCCGCGGACGCTTCGTCGTCCAAGCGACCGACGCCAACGGGGTGGCGAGCGTGCAGTACCGCCTCCTCGGCGCCTCCACGTGGACGAACGCCACCTCCATCGGCAACAACAGGTACTCCTTCTCGGCGCGCATCAAGAACGCGACGAGCGTCACGGTGGAAGTCCGCGCGACGGACACGGCCGGCAACGTCTCGGTTCCCGTCACGTTCACGGCGCCCTGATCTCGGGTCTTTCTTGAAGGAGGGGGAGGCATTGAGCCTCCCTCCTTCTCTTGTGGCGTAGAGCTTCGCACGAAGAAGCGGCAGAGCGCGTGGGGCGCTCTGCCGCTTCACTGGTCGCTGGCCGCGTTACTTCACGAACAGCATCTGACGGTAGCTCGGAAGCGGCCAGTGCTCGTCGGCGACGAGACGTTCGAGTTTGTCGGCGGCGGTGCGCACGGCGATCATGGCGGGCAAGACCTTGTCGCGCATGTGGAAGGCCTTTTCGTGGGCGCTTTCCCCGCCGAGTTCCTGGTTCTGGGCGCGCAGGATTTGCAAAGCGTCGTAGAGTTCGTCCGTGACGCTCGCGACTTCCGTCGCGACGCCGTCCAGGGCTCGGCTGGGCGTCTTCACGGCGCTGAGGTCGCCGAGGTACTTGGCGGCGGCGGGCACGATCATCGTCTGGGCGATGTACTCGGTGGTCTCGCCTTCGATGTTGACCGTCTTGAAGTACTGCTCGTACATCACTTCCTGGCGCGCCTCGACTTCACGGGGCGTCAAGACACCGAACTTCTCGAAGAGGTGCACGTTCTTCTCGTCGGCGAGCTTGCCGAACGCGTCGAGTGACGTGCGAAGGTTCAGCAGGCCGCGGCGCTCGGCTTCTTCGTGCCACTCGGCGCTGTAGCCGTCTCCGTTGAACACGATGCGGCGGTGCTGCTCGTAGGTGCTCTTCACGACCTCGGCGATGGCATCTTCGAAGGACTGGCCCGCGTCGACCTTCTCCTGCAGTTGCGCCGTGAGCTTCTCGACGGCGTCGGCGGCGATGGTGTTGAGAACGGTGATCGGGAAGGAGATGCTTTGCGACGAGCCGACCGCGCGGAATTCGAACTTGTTGCCCGTGAACGCGAAGGGGGACGTGCGGTTGCGGTCACCCGCGTGACGCGGCAAGGGCGGCAGGACGGGCGAGCCGAGGCCGAGCAGGCCCGCTTCGGTGCCGCGCCCGCCTTGACCGCTCGAGAGGCGGTCGTAGATGTCGGTGAGTTCGTCGCCCAGGAAGATCGAGATGATCGCCGGGGGCGCCTCGTTCGCGCCGAGACGGTGGTCGTTGCCCGCGGCGGCGACGGAGACGCGCAGGAGGTCTTGGTGCTCGTCGACCGCCTTGATGACGGCCGAGCAGAAGAACAGGAACTGCATGTTCTCGTGAGGCGTGTCACCGGGCTCGAGGAGGTTGAGGCCGATGTCGGTGCCCATGGACCAGTTGCAGTGCTTGCCCGAGCCGTTGACGCCCGCGAAGGGCTTTTCGTGCAGCAGGCACACCAGGCCGTACTTGCGCGCCGTATTGGACAGCACTTGCATGATGAGTTGCTGATGGTCGGCGGCGAGGTTGGAGTGCTCGAAGATCGGGGCGATTTCGAACTGGCCGGGCGCGACTTCGTTGTGACGCGTCTTGACGGGGATGCCGAGGGCGTACATCTGATGTTCGGCGTCGGTCATGAACGAGAGGACGCGGTCGGGAATGGCGCCGAAGTAGTGGTCTTCGAGTTCTTGGCCCTTGGGCGGCTTGGCGCCGAAGAGGGTGCGGCCCGACATGACGAGGTCAGGCCGACGGTAGTAGTACTCCTCGGCGATTAGGAAGTACTCCTGCTCGGCGCCGAGGGTGGACGATACACGCTTGCTCTCGAAGTGGCCGAAAAGCGACAAGGCGCTCATGACGCTCTTGTTGAGCGCTTCGATAGAGCGCAGCAGGGGCGTCTTGAGGTCGAGCGCTTCGCCCGTCCACGAGGCGAAGGCGGTGGGAATGCACAAGGTCGCGCCGTTGGCGTGCCGCATGATGAACGCGGGGCTGGTGGGGTCCCAGGCGGTGTAGCCACGCGCTTCGAAGGTGGCGCGCAGACCTCCCGAGGGGAAGGAGGAGGCGTCGGGCTCGGCTTGGATGAGTTCCTTGCCGCTGAAAGTCGCGATGGCGCCGCCGTCGGACGTCGGGGAGATGAACGAGTCGTGCTTCTCGGCCGTGATGCCCGTGAGGGGATGGAACCAGTGCGTGTAGTGCGTCGCGCCCTTCTCCAGTGCCCACGACTTCATGGCGAGAGCGACGGTGTCGGCGACGGCGGAGTCGAGCGGGGCGCTGCCTTCGAGCGTCGCCTTGAGGCTCTTCCACACGGACTTGCTGAGACGCGACTTGAGTTGTTCGGGCGTCAGGACGTCCGAGGCGAAGCCCGTTTCGAGGACGTCGGAGACGGAACGCACCTCGACGTCGTCGAGACGCCAGTTGCGCGCGGCCGAAAGAACATCCGTATCGTGATTCATTTCCACCCCTCGTAAGCCTTCTTTTGACATTTTGTGCATCGCGAGAAGGACAGTTTGCACGAAATTCTACTCGAACGCCTCGTTCAGCGAGGTCTTTCGGCGAATCCCACGCCAGAAAGAATACAACTTGTCACCTGAGGGCGTGCAACCCCTGTCTGGCCCGGACGTGGTCGACTTCGCGCGAGTCGCGGAACGTTCCCGTCAAGGACTACACTACGCCCCGTGACTCTTCGAAGTGACCAAACGATCGCGGCGCGAGGCCGCGTGAGCCTCTTGGCGGAGGCGAACGGCAACGAGCAGGTGACGCAGGCCCTTTTGGGCGAACCTCTGCACGTCTTGGAGGACGCGGGGCACGGCTGGGTTCGCGTGCGCACGACCCATGACGATTACGAGGGCTTCGCGCGCTGGAACGATCTCGGCGAGCAAGGCGGCGAGACGACGCTCGTGACGACGCTCCGCGGTCACTTGTACGCCGCGCCGAGGGTGAGCGCGCCGATCCTCGACGTCGTGAGCTACGGATCGCGCCTCTCGAAGCTCGGCGGCGAGCCGATCGTGGAGCGCGGCCGCTCGTGGTGGCGCGTCGCGTACCGGGGCGGCGAGGCGTACGTCGGCGAGGGCGTGTTCGAGCAGTCGGTCGCCGTCTCGGGCGATCTCGGGTTCGCGCGTCGCTTTCTGGACGTGCCTTACGAGTGGGGGGGGCGAAGCGCGTGGGGCCTCGACTGCTCGGGCTTGACGCAACTCGTGTTCGGCTTGGGCAACTTGCCGAGGGACGCGTCGCAGCAAGAGGACTTCGTGCCCAAGGTGAGCGAACCCAGGGCGGGCGATCTCGCCTTCTTCGCGGGCCACGTCGGGATCATGCTGTCCGACCGCGACATGCTGCACGCGAACGCCACTCACATGCGCGTCACGATCGAGACCTTCGGCGAGGGAGAGCACGGAACGCGCCTCGCGCAGAGCGTTCGGGCGTTCGGCCGATGGGACGGCCGCGCGTACCGGGAGGCGAAGTGAACGTCACTTGGAAGACGCGGGACCTGCATACCGCGCAGCCGTTCGGCATCGCCCGCTGGACGCACAGCTTGTATCCCCGCACGTTCGTGACGTTGGAACACGACGGCCTCTCGGGTCGCGGCGAGGCGGCGCCGAACGCCTTTTACGGAGAGACGCGCGGCACGGTCGAGGCGGTCTTGCCGATTCTCAAGGACGCCTTGACGGACCCGTGGGACTGGGAAGGCTTGGAGCGCGGCCTCGACGCCCGCTTTCCGCACGACCATCCCAGCGTCAAGTGCGCGATCGAAAGCGCCGCGTTGGAGTGGTGCGCGCGCGCGGCGAACGTGCCCGTGTGGCGTCTGTTGGGACTCTCCCCCTCCCCGGTTCCCGAAAGCAGCTTCACGGTGAGCATCGCCGAGCTCGACGACATGCGCCGCCAAGCGCGTGAGGCCGTCGTGCGTGGGCACGGCGTGTTGAAGGTGAAGCTCGGAACCGAGCGTGACGAGGTGATCTTGGAGGCGTTGCGTGCGGAAGCGCCGAGCGCGCGGATTCGCGTGGACGCGAACGCGGCGTGGACGAGGACGGGCGCCAAGCGCATGCTGAGCGTGCTCGCGGCAGCGGACGTGGAGTTCGTCGAGCAACCGCTGAACGCGCACGACCTCGAAGGGCACGCGGAGCTTCGCCGATCCTCGACGGTGCCGATCGTGGCGGACGAAAGCTTGCACGCGCGCTCGGACGTTCCGAAGCTCGCCGAGGCGTTCGACGGCCTGAACCTCAAGCTCGCCAAGCTCGGCGGTCCGCTGCAGGCCCTGCATGCCTTGCGCACGGCGAGGGCGCTCGGCATGAGCGTGATGCTGGGTTGCATGATCGAATCGAGCCTCGGAATCGCCGCGGCCGTGCACCTCGCGGGCCTCGCGGACTTCGTGGACCTCGACGGGGCGTTGTTGCTCGCCGACGATCCGTTCGAGGGGCTCGCTTGGAACGCGGGGTGCGTGGAGCGTCCGAGCGGCGTCGGTTGGGGCGTCGAGGCACGCTTCTCGTGAGTTCGGCGCGGACTTCCTCACCGTCCTCATCCGACGACACCTCTCGATGAGGTAAGTATGAGGTGGAGGTCGGCGTGCGAAAGACGAAGTTCGCGTTCGGGGTGTACATAGGGCGGTTCGAACCGCCGCATCGAGCTCACCTAGCCGTCATGCTCGAAGCGCTCGAACGCGTCAACAAGCTCGTCGTCGTGATCGGATCGGCGCGCTCGGCGAGAAGCGTCAAGAATCCCTTCACCGCCGAGGAGCGCCAAGACTTGATTCTCGGCATGCTGAAGGACGCCGGGGTGCCGCGCGCCCGCGTCGCGTTCGGCTTCGTGCGCGACTACTTCTACAACGAGTCGCTGTGGCTGTCGGAAGTGCAGCGAACCGCCTCGCAGTTCGCGCGCGGCTCGGGCGACATCGCGCTCGTCGGGCACATCAAGGACGACTCTTCGTACTACTTGCGCTCCTTTCCCTCGTGGGAGTACCTGCCGACCCACGTCGAGTCGCCGCTCAACGCCACCGACATCCGCGGCCTGTACTTCGGCGGCGAGGCGTGGATCGCCGAGGAATACGTGCCCGCGAACGTCTCGCGCTTCATGGAGTCGTTTCGCGCCACGAAAGAGTTCGCCGAGCTCAAGGAGGAGCACGAGTATCTGCGGCGCCTTCGTCACGCCTGGGAAAACGCGCCGTCGCCGCCCGTGTTCGTCACGACCGACAGCGTCGTCATTCGAAGCGGCCACGTGCTGCTGGTACGGCGCGGCGGTCAGCCGGGACGCGGCAAGCTCGCCATGCCCGGCGGCTTTCTGGACGTCAAGTCGACGCTGCTCGCGTCGTGCCTCAAGACGTTGCGCGAGGAAACGGGTCTCGCCGACACGCTCGATTTGGAAGCGACGCTGCGAGGCCGCGCGGTGTTCGATTATCCGACGCGCAGTTTGCGCGGCCGGACGGTCACGCACGCCTTTCACTTCGACCTCGGAACGGGCGGCTTGCCGCGTTTGAAGGTCGGAGGCAACGCAGGCGACGCGCTGTGGATGCCCCTCGGCGAGGCGCTCGGCACGCCCGAGCTGTTCTTCGAGGACCACCACGCCATCATCGAGCACTTCTTGTGGAAGGCGACTTGACGTGACCCACGAACGCATGACTATGCGTCTTCGTGTATTCTTATGACCTTATGACGGTCTCCTCTCCTCGACCTTCCAGCACGCCCGTCTTGCAGGGCCGCGACTTCCTCGGCAGCCTCGACCTGACGCCGAGCGAATTGCGCACCGTCCTCGACACCGCCGCCTCCATGAAGCGCGGCGAGTGGCGCGGCGTCAAGCCCCTCGCGGGCCTCACCCTCGCCCTCATCTTCGAAAAAGCCAGCTTGCGCACCCGCACGACCTTCGACGTCGGGATGTATCAACTCGGCGGGCACGCCATCACCCTCACGAACGCCGAAGTCGGGCTCGGGACACGCGAGCGTGTCAACGACGTCGCCCGCAACCTCGAACGCTGGGTGGACGGCATCATGGCGCGCGTCTACGAGCAGACGACGCTCATCGAACTCGCGCGTCACGCCGACATTCCGGTCATCAACGGCCTCAGCGACGCCCTGCACCCCGTGCAACTCCTCGCCGATTATCAAACGATCGAGGAGACCTTTCCGGACACGCGCGGCGTGAAAATCACGTTCCTCGGAGACGGCAACAACCTCGCCAACTCGCACATCGAAATGGCGAGATTGACGGGCGCGAGCCTCACGGTCTGCACCCCGATCGGGCACGAACCGAACGGGCGCGTCCTCATGGAAGCCATGCGCGCGGGTGCCGACGTGCGCCTCACCCACGACGTCCGCGAAGCCCTGGAGGGCGCGCAAGTGTTGTACACCGACGTCTGGATTTCCATGGGACAAGAAGCCGAGGCGGCCCGCAAGAAGGAAGTGTTCTACAAGGGCGGCTTCCAAGTCGACGCGGCCATGCTCGACGCCATCGCCGAGGACGGCATCTTCTTGCACTGCCTGCCCGCGCACTACGGCGAGGAAGTCGTGCCCGAAGCCACCGAGCACGCCAAGAGCCGCGTCTTCGATCAAGCCGAGAACCGACTGCACGCCCAGAAGGCGCTCTTGTTCCACCTGTTGGGAAACAGCGAGGTGCGCTGGTGACTTTGCCAGCGAAACCGCGAATCTTCATCGACGGGGAGGCGGGTACGACCGGTTTGCAGATCCGCGCGAGACTCGCGGAGCGCACTGACCTCGAGCTCGTATCGATCGACGCCGAGAAGCGCAAGGACGACGCGGAACGCGCTCGCCTCTTGAACTCGGTGGACGTCGCCATCTTGTGTCTGCCCGATGAAGCGTCACGTCAAGCCGTCGCCATGATCGAGAACGACCGCGTGCGCGTGCTCGACGCGAGCAGCGCGCATCGCGTCGAGCCCGGCTGGACGTACGGCTTTCCCGAATTGTCGACCGCTCAGGAAGCGGCGATTCGCACGTCGACGCGCGTATCCGTGCCCGGCTGCTATCCCACCGGCATGATCGGCCTCGTGCGGCCCCTCGTGGACGCGAGGCTTCTCGCGTCCGACTACCCGGTGAGCGTCCACGGCGCGAGCGGCTACAGCGGAGGCGGACGGACGCTCGTGGACGCCATGGAAGGGCGCGGCGGCGCGCACAAGCTCGCCGGGCCTTACCGCGCGTACGGCCTCACGCTCGACCACAAGCACGTGCCCGAGATGCGCACGTACGGCGGCCTCGCGCACGCCCCGCTCTTCACGCCGTCCGTCGGCGCGTGGCGTCAAGGCATGCTCGTGGAAGTGCCGCTGCACACCCGACTGCTCGGCGGCGCGACAGGCCGAGATCTGCACGAGGCGTTGCGCGCGCATTACGAGGCGAGCCGCTTCGTGGACGTCATGGAATTCGGCGACGGCTCGCCCGACGTTCTCGATCCCGAGACCCTGGCGGGCACCAACCGCATGGAACTCTTCGTGTTCGAGAATCCGGCGCAAGGCCACGTCCTGCTGATGGCTCGCTTCGACAACCTCGGCAAGGGCGCGTCCGGCGCCGCCGTGCAAAACCTCGACCTCATGCTGGGCTTGGACGCCGAGCGTGACTACGCGGTTCGCGAGGAGGTGACGGCGTGACGACCTTTCCGACGGGCTTTCAAGCCGCCGCCCTCGCGGCCGGAATCAAGCCGAGCGGAAAGGTCGACCTCACGGCGGTCGTGAGCGACCGTCCTTGTGCCTGGGCCTTCGCGGGAACGACGAGCGCCGCCGCCGCCGCGTGCGTGACGTGGGGCCGCGAGCGGTACGCGACGGGCGCGGCCGTGCGGGCGTTGCTCGTGAACGCGGGCAACGCGAACGCCGCGACAGGAGAAGGCGGGGCGCGCGACAACGCCGAGATGGCCGCCTCGCTCGCCGCGTTAATGGGGACCGCCGCCGAGGAGGTCCTCACGGCGTCCACGGGCGTCATCGGGCATCGTCTTCCCATGGACCGCGTTCGGTCGGGAGTCGCTGCGCTCACGAATCGCTTCGAGAGCGACCTCTCGCCGCACGCGCACGCGATCATGACGACGGACCTCGTCGCGAAGACCGCCGAGGCGACCCTTTCTACGGGGCAACGGCTCGTCGGCGTGGCGAAGGGCAGCGGGATGATCCATCCCAACATGGCGACGATGTTCGCCTTCGTCTACACCGACGCGGACGTGAATCAAGCGCGCCTACGCGCCGCCTTTCCAGGCGTCGTGAACCGGACCTTCAACGCCGTTACCGTCGACGGCGACACGTCCACGAACGACATGGCGGTCGTCCTCGCGAACGGTGCGGGAGGAGCGTGCGACGAAACCGAGTTCCTGACGGCGCTCGAGGTCGTCATGCGTGACCTCGCTCGGCAGATCGCGCGCGACGGTGAGGGCGCGACGAAGCTTCTCACCGTCAAGGTCGCGGGCGCGGCGAGCGAGGAGGACGCGTTGCTCGCCGCACGGACGTGCGCGGGCAGCCCTCTTCTCAAGAGCGCCGTGCACGGCAACGACCCGAACTGGGGCCGCACGATCGCCGCGCTGGGACGATCCGGCGCTCGCCTCGACCTCGAGCGCTTGAAGGTGAGCGTGCAAGGCCACCGCGTCTTCGCGGGCGAACCTCTTCCCTACGACGCCAAGGCCGTCTCGGGCGAGATGCGCGCCGAGGAGGTCGTGTTCGACATCGACCTCGGCGTCGGCACGGCGAGCGGCGAGGCGTGGGGATGCGACCTCAGCGCCGAGTACGTGCGGATCAACGCCGAGTACACGACGTGAGGCGAGGCGAGGCGCGCCTCGCCTCGCCACCCTGACCTCCGGGAACGTTCGAGAGAGGAAGAAGTCCAACAGCTTTCCTTCGGGGATCGAAGTACCGTCGAGGTATGACAGGACTTTCGAGACAAATCATCCTGGTCGTGGCCGTCGTCGTGACGCTCGCAATGAACACGATCGCTGGGATCGGCTTGTTGTTCGGGCGCGATCCTGGCAGCATCTCGGATCGCTTGCCGAACGCCTTCACACCCGCCGGATTCACGTTCAGTATTTGGGGCCTCATCTTCTTGGCACTCATCGCGTTCGCTGCATGGCAAGCGAGGGCCGATCAACGAGGCGAACGGCTCGACAAGTTGGCGGTACCGTTTCTGCTCGCCAACCTCTTCAACATCACGTGGTTGCTCGCTTGGCACTCGCTGAACTACGGCCTGAGCGTCGTCATCATGCTGGCGCTCCTCGCGAGCCTCGTGTGGCTGTACCTGCGCCTGGACATCATGAACCTTCAGGGCGCCGAAAAGTTCTGGTTGGGCGCGCCGATCAGCTTGTACTTCGGCTGGATCAGCGTCGCGACCATCGCCAACGTCACCGCGTGGCTGGTGAGCCGGGGCGTCACGGACGGCTTGCTCGGAATCGGGGCGCAAGCTTGGTCGGCGATCCTGATCGGGGTCGCGTCGTTGGTCGGCGCGTTCTTGCTGTGGCGCAAGCGCGACTGGGTGTTCGCGGTCGTTCTCGCGTGGAGCTTTTACGGAGTGTACGCAGCGCGCCCGAACGCCGACGTCATCACCGCCGTCATCCTCGTCGGCGTCGCCTCGCTGCTGATCGCGTTCTTTCTCGGCTTGCGCCGTCTGCGCACCGATCCGCCACGTCCCCTGAGCGCTTGACTTTCACCTTCATGCGGGCGGCGAAGCTTCGCCGCCCGTCCTTCATGTTTCGGGTTTGGCCTCAGCGCTTATTTCGCCATCGTACGGACGAACGTTTGCATGTCGGTCACGCACTGATTGAACTCGCCGACTTTCACGCTGCCGGTGAAGGTGCGCAGCAAGCCGTTGGAGGACAGGTAAAGTTGCGAGACGTTGTATTCGGCGCCGCCCGAAGCGAAGCGGTAGCTCGCCAAAACGCCCCAGCTCCCTTCACGCTCGACGGGTTGCGTGACCACGTTGACGAGCTTTTGCGCGAACAAGGCTTGCTGCAAACGCGCCGCGAAGGTGCGCGCGTCGTCGCCGGTCTTGAACGTCGGCAAGGGCTGCTGATGCCGCTCCTCTTTGAGAAGACACGCGCCGTTTCCGCCTTGCCACGTGCCGTCGGGCAGGGCGTCCCAATTTTCGAAGGGCACGGCGAAAGCGCCGACCGAACCGAAGGAACATAAAAAAAGCATGAAGGCGCGCATTTCGCGCACCTTAACATGCCATTCTGAGAAAATCTATGAAGCGAGGCGAGATCAATCGTGCGAGTCTTGTAAAACAGGCTTCGGCGCTTGATGACGCGTCGCGTAGAGCGACGTGACGACGCTAAGCGTCAAGACGGTGACGATCACCGCGAGGGAAACGGACGTCGGAATCTTGTACACGTCGATGAGAAGCAATTTCACGCCGATGAACGACAAGATGACGGCCAGGCCCGTCTTGAGGTAGATGAAGCGGTCGACGACGTGCGCCAGCAGAAAGTACATGCTGCGAAGGCCCAAGATGGCCATGACGTTCGACGTGAACACGATGAACGGATCGGTCGTGATGGCGAAGATGGCGGGAATGGAATCCACGGCGAAGATCAAGTCGGTGAACTCCACGACGAGCAGCACCAAGAACAGCGGCGTCGCCATCCTCACGCCGTTTTGTACGGTGAAGAACTTCTGGCCGTCGTACGTCGGGCTGATCTTGAAGAAGCGGCGCGCGATTCGTACGGCCACGTTTTTCTCCAAGTCGACTTCCTCCCCGTGGCCGCCTTTAAACATCTTGATGCCCGCGTAGACGAGGAACGCTCCGAAGAAGTACAAAATCCAGTGAAAGCGGTCGATGAGCTGCGCGCCGACGAGGATCATGGCGCCCCGCATGAGAAGCGCGCCGATGACGCCCCAGAACAGCACGCGGTGGCGGTACTGCGCGGGCACGCCGAACGCGGCGAACACGAGGACGAACACGAAGATGTTGTCGACGGCAAGGGAGTACTCGACGACGTAGCCCGTGAGCCAATCGACGCCTTTTTGCGGACCGAGCCAATTCCAGATGACGGCGGCGAAGATGAGCGACAAGCTCACCCAGACGGTCGTCCAGATGCCCGCCTCCTTCACGGAGATGACGTGCGCTTTTCGGTTGAACACGCCGAGGTCGAGGGCGAGCATCGTCAGCACGCCGCCAATGAAAGCAAACCAGACCCAAAGGGGCAAATCCACGAGGGACCTCCTCTTGGGTCTCGCCAGTTTCGCGCGCGCACCGGGAAGGCACTGCCTTCCGTATTGACGATGCTCGCACCCACGGGCCGCATCGGCGGATGGTGTGGGCGGCTACTCCCCCAATTGTCTTTCATAGCGTAGCAGCGTTCGCACGCTTTTGGGCGCGCTTGCCTACAATCGTGCCTACCGGCGGGCTTCAGGTACGACCGAGGAAGGTCACGAGCTGGTAGAGATCGAAGGCGGCGAGGCCGAGCGCCACCCACTTCACGATGCCCGCAGAAACGCCCGTGCGCCGCTCTTGCACGATCGCGAAGACGAACAACGAGATCATCAGCAGAAAGCTCGCGATGTCGTTCCAAGGGCGCGGCAGCAGCACGACGACGAGCAGCACCAGAAACGCGACGACGAAGAAGATCACGCCTTGAGGTCGGGACATGACGGCAGTGTAGCGCCCGACGAACTGCACCTTTAGGCGGATGTTCCGAGGCAGCGAGGGCCGCACAATGAAAGCATGACGACGTTCGTTGCACAAACTCGCGACCTCACGAAGCGCTTCGGCGCGCAGGTGTCCGTGGATCACGTGAACCTCGCCGTGGAGCGCGGCACCGTGTACGGCCTGCTCGGGCCGAACGGCGCAGGAAAAACCACGACCCTCAAGTTGCTGCTCGGCTTGCTGAGCCCGTCGGGCGGTCGCGTGGACTTGTTCGAACGGCCGTGGTCGCGCGGCGCTCTGACTCGTGTCGGCGCCCTCATCGAAGCGCCCGCCTTGTACGCGCATCTCTCGGGCACGGAGAACTTGCTCGTGCATGCCGGGATGCTCGGCTTGCCCGCCGCGCGCGTGCACGACGTCTTGCGGCAAGTCGGCCTCGCAGACGCGGCGAACAAGCGGGCAGGCCAGTACAGCCTCGGCATGAAGCAACGGCTCGGGCTGGGCATCGCGCTCCTGAACGCGCCGGAGTTCCTGATTCTCGACGAGCCCACCAACGGACTCGACCCGGTCGGCATCGTGGAGATGCGCGAACTCATCCGCGACTTGCCGCAGCAAGGCATCACCGTGCTCGTCTCGAGCCACTTGCTCGCCGAGGTGTCGCAGATGGCGACGCACGTCGGGGTGATCGACAAGGGCCGCGTGAAGTACGAGGGGCCGCTCGACGCTCTTTTGGCGCGCAAGGGCGGCCGTTTGGAACTGACCGTGGCGAACGCGGCCCGAGTGTGGACGGCCTTGGCGGCCTCACGGCCCGATCTCTCGGGGGGCCGCGTCGAAGGAGAGCGGCTGCTGATTCCCGTCGAGGCGCACGCGGCGGCGAGCGTCATCGCCGCCGTCGTGAACGCCGGTTTCGATGTGCGGGGCCTAGCGTACTTCGGTGACGACCTCGAAAGCGCCTTCCTCGACCTCATCGACGCGCCCTCGCCGAATTTCGTCTCTCGACCCGAGGTCTTGGCATGACGCCTCCTTCGCTGTCGATCGCTTCGCGCGGCTCGTTCGGGTCGCTCGTGAACGTGGAGTGGCTGAAGTTTCGCCGTACCGCCGTCGTCGTCATTCCGCTGATCGCCGCGCTCGGCTTCGCGGCCCTGGCACTCTTCGCGGCGCGTCAAGCGACGGGCGACGACGCCACGCGACTCGGCGGGCGCTGGGCGTTCGCGGTCTTCCTCCTGGCCGCCGTGTGGTCGTCGATGTGGAGCGTCTTCGGAACCGCCGTCGTGAGCGGCATGGCCGCCGACCTCGAAAATCGTATGGGTACGTGGAGAGCGCTTCGCGCTCGCCCGACGTCGCCCGCGTCGCTGTGGCTCGCGAAATTCACCTTCGTCGCGCTCGTGACGCTGCTCGCCCACGTCCTGCTGTTCGTCGCGACCGTGTTGGGCGGCTTGGTCGTCCTGGGAGCGGGAGACATTCCGCTCGTCGCCTTCGCGGGGATCGCCGGGTTGCTGTGGCTGGTCAGCTTGCCGCTCGTCGCCCTGCACTTGTGGATCGGCGGGTGGCGAGGCGTCGGCGCGTCCGTTCTCGTGGGCGTCGTCGGCTTGATGGCAGGGCAACTCCTGCCGAGCGTCTTGCGTTGGAGGGACGTTTGGATGGTGCTGCCGTGGGAATGGCCGACACACGCACGCGGCCTCGTGCCGAGCTTGCTCCAAGGCAGCGTGCCGAGCGAGGCGACCCTGTTGATCGGACTCGCGGTCGTGTCGAGCGTGTTGTTCTTGCTGGCTGCAGCGACATGGTTCACACGCCGTGAGGACCGCTGAGCATCGTTTGACGGCAAGGATGGGGTGCCCACCTTGGTGGGCGCCCCATTCGTTCTAATCCTGATTCACGAGCTTGGTGAAGAAGCTTTCCCGGTGTTCGAGAATGGCGAGGCTTTCCACGTATCAAGTGCGCAAAGACCTTCGGGGCACTGGCCGAGCGAGCGCCTTCGTCAAAGCGGTGGAGCGCACGGAGCCCGTCGAGTCAGAGCGACGCGGCCAGGAGTGCGCCGTTCAAGCGACGTATTCCAATTTGCCCGCCTGCCAGAAGGGCAGGAGCGTCTCCAGCAATTCGCGGGGTGGCAGCGGCGAAGCGCCCACCATGACGTCGAGCCCTCCGCGTCCAACCAGCGAAAGCGCTTTGTACTGCTTGCGTGTCACGCGCGTCTGGTCGCTCCAACCGCCCGTGAACCGCAGCGGGGTCGTCCAATCGGGAAAGGCCTTGTCGAGCGGTTGCCACGCGTCGCTCTCCGTGAGCAAGCGGGTGAGCAGGGCTTCGCGACGTATGTTCACGGTGCGTGCGGGCGCCACGGCGTTCTGGTCGAAGTTGAAGCGCCCTTCGATGAGGCTGGCGATGAGGCTGAGCGCTTCATCGCCGGTGCGGCCGAGGGCGCTCGCATGCACGACGTCGCCGCTCGTCAACCACACGTCACCACCGCGAGGATGATCGATGTGCAACTTCCCCGACCGTCCGCTCGTGAGCAGCAGTTGCATCACGTCGAGCAGGGCGAAGTCCGCGAGATTGCCTGAAAGCATGAGGGCAGTCTAGAGCATTTCCGAACGGCGAGGCGGGCACGCGCCCAGCTGGGCGCGTGTCCGCCTCGAACGCCTCAGTCCATCGCCGTGGCGAACACCGCTTCGTCTTGCCGCACGTTCGCGCCGATGCTTTTCAAGCGCTCCGCGATCCGCTCGTACCCGCGGTTGATGTACTGCATTCCGTCGATGACGGTCTCTCCTTGAGCGGCGAGGGCGGCCACGAAGAGCGCGGCGCCCGCGCGAATGTCGGCGGCGCGGACGTGGGCGCCGTGCAGCAACGTGCCGCCGCGAATGACTTGCGTGTGGTCCATCACGCTGATGTCGGCGCCCATGCGTACGAGCGGCGCGACGTGCGTGAGACGATCGGGGTACACGGGATCGGTGACGGCGCTCGTTCCCTCGACCGTGGCGAGCAGCGCGGCCATTTGAGGCTGGATGTCCGTCGGGAAGCCGGGAAAGGCAGCGGTGGTGACGTTCGTCGGCACCAAGCTCGCTCGCGCGTCGACGAGCAGGGTCCGCTCGCCTTCGAGGACTTGCGCGCCCATCTCCTGCAACTTGCCGCTCAGCGCGCGCAGGTGGGCAGGGTGAACGTTCGTGAGGGCGAGTTTCGAGCGCGTCGCGGCCGCCGCGATCATCCACGTGCCCGCTTCGATGCGGTCGGGAATGACGGTGTACTCGCCGCCCGAAAGCTTCTCGACGCCTTCGACGACGATGGTGTGCGTGCCCGCGCCCGTGATGCGCGCTCCAAGCGAGTTGAGGAAGTTCACCATGTCGGCGACGTCCGTGTCGATCGAGGCGTTTTCGAGGCGAACCGTGCCTTCGCCGAGCACGGCGGCGAGAATGGCGTTTTGCGTGCCGCCCACCGTCAGCATCTCGAAGACGTAGCCGCCCGTGAGAGGCTGGGGCCGCGTGGCCGAGAAGGAGCCCGCGTCCTCGGTGAGGGTGACGCCGATCGCGCGGAAGGCCTTGAGGTGCTGATCGACGGGACGGTAACCGAAGGCGCAGCCGCCCGGCAAGCTGACCTTGGCTTCGCCCGCGCGCGAAAGAAGCGCTCCCATCACGATGAACGAAGCGCGCATCTTGCTGACGAGAGCGTACGGCGTTTCGACGGACGTCAGGTGCGGCGTGTGCAGGACGACCGAGTTCGGGCCGATCCACTCGAAGCGGGTCCCGAGCGACGCGACGATGTCGAGAATGGTGTGGATATCCGAGAGGCGCGGAATGCCGTGCAAGGTGATCGGTTCGCTCGAGAGCAGGGAGGCGACGATGATGGGAAGCGCGGCGTTCTTGCTGGGTTGAACGGCGATTTCGCCTTCTAAGGGTGAGCCGCCGAGGATCACGAGGGGCGCGAGTTGAGACACTGGCATTCCTTTCGGGAAGGGTCGGTCCCACTGAATGAGGCGACCCTGAGGTTTCGAGTTGAAAGCGCCAAGAGCGCTCCCACGTATGTTACACATCGTACTCACGTGCGTCTATGGCTTTCTTGGTGCATCGTGTTGAGCGTGCGTAAAGAGCGTGCTAGGCTAGGAACGCTCAAGCTGAAGATGCAGTCGTGATTTTCAGCGTCAGCGAACGACACCGCGCGGCTCGCTACCTCGTTTCCTCCTCGCCGCGAGTGCTTTGGGGGTCGGTCATGCCGAAGAAAGAACGCAAACGCCTACAAGTGGTGATTTCAGAAGAGCAAGACGCTCTTCTGACGAAAACCGCTTACGAACTGTCGAGCCCCGAGCGTCTCATTTCAAAGAGCGAAGTCGTGCGGCTCGCGATCGAGAAGATCGCCAAGGACTTGGAAGCGGGCGGCGAGTCCACCGAAGAGTACCGAGCTTTGCTGGAAGACGAGGACATCAAGGACGACTGAAAGTCGGCTTGGAACGAGGCGCACGTCGGCAGTGCGCCTTTTCTCGTTTCGACTCACCCGCGCCTTCGGTACACTGCCTTCATGGAGCAGACAACGAACGCCAAGGCGCTGCTCGCCGGGCGTTACGAGCTCGGCGGCCTGATCGGCGAAGGTGGCAGCGCCCGCGTTTACCGCGCGCGCGACACCGTCCTCGGACGCGACGTCGCCGTGAAGCTCTTGCGCGACCGCGTCTCGGACAGCGACCGCCACCGCTTCGAGCGCGAAATCCGCACGCTGGCGCGCATTTCGCATCCCGGCATCGTCGCCATCCACGACCTCGGGCACGACGCGGACGGACGTCTCTTCTTCGCGATGCAGTTGCTGCTCGGCGGGCCGCTCAGCGTCCTCGGGCCGCTCGACGACACGCCCGAAACCCTGGCGCGCTTCTTCGACGCGGCGATTCTCGTGGCGCGCACCCTCGACTTCGTGCACGCCCTCGGCGTCGTACACCGCGACCTCACACCACACAACATCCTGCTCGGCGAGGACGGCGTGCCGCGCGTCATGGACTTCGGCCTCGTGTACGTCTCCGAGGGCACGCGCGACCTCACCCGGGCGGGGTACACGCTCGGCACGCCGCATTACATGGCGCCCGAACAAGCCAAGGGCGGCGCGGTCGGGCCGCACAGCGACCTGTACGCGCTCGGAGCGGTGCTGTACCGCGTCGCGACCGGTCGCCCGCCCTTCGACGGCGAAAACGACTCGGGCATTCTCTTTCAACACGTGTACGAGGCGCCGCCCCCTCCGCAGGACGTCAATCCCGCCGTGCCCGACACCGTGGCGCGCGTGCTGCTGCGGCTTTTGCACAAGACGCCTGCTCGGCGTCCCGAACGCGGCGAGGAAGTCGCCCGGCTTTTGGAACTCGCGCGCGACGAGGAGGCGCGCGACGTGTCGAGCGGCCACTTTCGCGGCGGACGAACGCGCACGGGCGCGCACCGAGGCGGACCGAGCGATCCGCGCGGTGTGACGGAGCGCTGGAGTCTGCAACTCGGCGGCGACGTCACTTGGCCGTCCGCCGTCACCGGATCGCGCTCGCTCGTCGCCGTCGGGACGCGCAAAGGCAAGCTGTGCCTCGTGGACCACGCGGGGCGGCGCTTCGCGGAGTTGCCCGCCGCCGACGAGGTCACCGCGCCCGTCACGCTGCTGCGCGACAGCGTGGTGTACGGAGCGTGGGACGGCACCTTGCGCGAAGTCGAGACGCGCAGCGGCCTGGAACGCTGGCGGCACCGTACGCGCGCCGAGATCACCGGGGCGCCCACGCCTTGGAACGGCTTGTACCTCGTGACTTCGCGTGACGGGCATCTGCACTGCGTCTCGGCCGACAAAGGCGAGTTGCGGTGGGCGTATCGAGGCGGCGCGCCCATCGCTGCGTCCCCGGTGCTATGGGCGGGCGCGGCCTTCGTGGCCGATGAGGAAGGGTGGGTGCACGCCGTCGACGCGACGCTCGGCGCGCCGTTATGGAAGGTGCAGCTCTCCACGACGCACGCCACGCCCGCGCTCGCGTCGCTCGGACCGCGCGAAGCCGCCCTGATCGTTCCAACGTGGAAGGGCGAGACGCACGCGCTGCACCTCGTGCTGCAAGGAGGCCGTCCCGCCCTCGCGCCCGAACCGCTTTTGTGGACCTACGACTTGGAGGACGAAGTGTGGGCGTCCGCAGCCGTCGCGAACGGACGGGTGTACCTCGCGACGTGGAGCGGCACGTTGCACGCCCTCTCGCTGCGCGACGCGGACGAGTTGTGGTCGCGCAAGCTCGCGGGGCGCGTCACGGCCAGTCCCGTGCTCGCCGAGGGCGCCGTTTACGTGGCGAGCGAGGCGGGCGACGTCCTCGCGCTCGACGCGAGGACGGGAGACGTCCTGTGGCGAGCCGACTGCCCCGAGGGCGTGCAGGCGACGCCGCTCGTCATGGACGGAACGCTCTACGTGGCTTTCATGAACGGAATCTTGCGAGCCTTCGGGTGAGATGACTTTTGTCGGGCGGCATCGCGAGTACAATCGAAAGGTCTTGGAACTTTTCCCCGGCTCGCCCGCTCGAATCAATGACCCTGGAGGTCCCTATGTTCGGACTTGGTCCTATGGAAATCATCGTCATTCTGGTCGTCGCCCTCGTCATCTTCGGTCCGAAGAAGCTGCCCGAACTCGGTAAGAGCCTCGGTCAAGGCATCCGCGAGTTTCGTCGGGGCACGTCGGGCCTGAAGGAAGAGTTGGAGTCGTCCTTCAAGGACGAGCCCGTACATGAGCCCGTTCGCACGCAACCCATCGAGCGAACGGTCATCGCGCCCACTCCGGAACTCGCGGGCAACGAAGACAAGCGCCCACAAGCCTGAGCTGTTCAAGCCATGCGACCACAGAACGCCTTTCGAGGCGTTCTTTTGCTTCCCTTCGTTCTTTTCGTGGGCTCTCCCCCGACGTTTCCGCCCCTCGAGATCCTCGGGTACACTGGGCGGGTGAACGGCTCCTTTCTCGACCCGACGTACCTTATCCAAACGTTTTCTTACGTCGGCCTCGGGGCCATTTTGTTCGCGGAGACGGGGTTGCTCGCGGGCTTCTTCTTGCCGGGCGATACGCTGCTGCTCACGGCGGGGCTGTTCGCGGCCCGCGGCGATTTGCACATCGTCGCGGTCATGCTCGTGTGCTTCGTCGGCGCGGTCGTCGGGAACACCGTGGGCTACCTGCTCGGTCGCCGATTCGGCCCGCCGCTCTTCTCGCGTCCCGGGTCTCGCTTCTTCAAGCCCGACTACGTCGATTTGGCGCGCGGCTACTTCGAGCGCTACGGCGTGCAAACGCTGCTGATTTCGCGTTTCGTGCCCATCGTGCGGACCTTCGTGCCCACCATGGCGGGCGCGAGCGGCATGAACTTCGCCTCGTTCACGCTCCTCAACGTCCTCGGCGCCGTGCTGTGGGCAGGCGGCGTGCCCCTGGCGGGCTTCCTGCTCGGTCGCGTGCTGCCGCCGCACATCCTCGACAAGTACATTCTGGTGGTCGTCGGCGTGATCTTCGTCGCGTCCTTCGTGCCCGTCGCCGTCGAATTGTTTCGTCGCCGCGGACGCATCAAACTATAAGGCGTGATTTAGCGCGCCTTCACCGAGCAAACTTAAGGTGGCCCGACATGCCGATTCCTTCCCGTTTCCTTTCACGGAGCGCCTGAATGCTCGCCACCGTCACATCCGTCGCGCTCGTCGGAGTCGACGCCGTTCCGATCACCGTCGAAGTCGACGTCTCGTCCGGTCTGCCCGCCTTCAACATCGTCGGCTTGCCCGACCAGGCTGTCAGCGAGGCGCGCGAACGCGTTCGCGCCGCCATTCGCAATTCGGCCTTGCCGTTTCCGGCCGCCCGTATCACCGTCAACCTCGCTCCGGCGGACTTGCGCAAGGAAGGCCCGCTGTTCGACTTGCCGATTGCCTTGGGCGTGCTTGCCGCGCAAGGCCTCGTGCCAATCCAAGCGCTCGAAGGTCACATTATCGCGGGAGAACTCGCCCTGGACGGAAGCTTGAGGCCCGTTCCGGGCGCCGTCAACCTCGCCTTGAAAGCCGACGAACTCGACCTCGACGTCATCGTGCCCGAGGCGAGCGCGCTCGAAGCGGCCCTCATCGAGGACGTGCGAGTGTTCGGCGCGCCCACCCTGCTCGAAGTCGTGCGGCACCTCATCGGGGAACTCCCGTTGCACCGCGCGGCCCCGCCGCCACCGCCGCCATTGGACGAAGACGTGCTGTGCCTGAGCGACATCAAAGGGCAAGGCGGCGCGAAGCGCGCCTTGGAAATCGCGTTGGCGGGCGGGCACAACTTGCTCTTGATCGGCAGTCCCGGCAGCGGCAAGACGATGCTCGCGCGGCGAGCATCGTCCTTGCTGCCGCTCCTCACGCGCTCGGAAGCCTTGGAGGTGACGCGCGTTCACAGCGCGGCGGGCCTCTTGACGAGCCGCAGCGGCATGCGCCTCGACCCGCCGTACCGTGCGCCGCACGCCAGCGTGTCGAGCGCAGGTCTCATCGGAGGCGGAAGCATTCCCAAGCCCGGCGAAGTCAGCCTCGCGCACCGTGGCGTGCTCTTCCTCGACGAGTTTCCGGAGTTCGACCGAGACGCCATCGAAGCTTTGCGCCAACCGCTCGAGGACGGAACCGTCACCATCAGCCGCGCGCGGGTGAGCGTCACGTACCCGGCGCGATTCCAGCTCATCGCGGCGATGAATCCTTGTCCGTGCGGCCACCTCGGCGATCCCGAGCGCTCCTGTACCTGCACGCCGTCTCAGCGAGCGCGCTACGCGGCGCGAATCAGCGGACCGCTGCTCGACCGCGTGGACCTCGTCGTGAGCGTGCCCAGGCTCACCGTCGACGATCTCACGCGCGCGCCCATCGGCGAGCGCAGCGTCGTCGTTCGTGAGCGGGTGCGGCACGCCAGGGCGCGCATGACGGATCGGCAAGGCGAGCGGAACAGCCTTCTGGCGGGCGCGGCCTTGCGCGAGCACACCGCGCTCGACGGCGGCCCGGAAACGTTCGCTCGGGCCGCCGCCCGTAGCCTGGCGCTCACCGGACGTGGCTTCGACCGCGTGCTGCGCGTCGCGCGTACGATCGCGGATCTTGCGGGAGACGATCGCCTCACGGAAGCGCACCTCGCGGAGGCGATCGCGTACCGCCCGCGCGATCTCGCTCAAGCGCTATAACGCGGCCATGCTTTCGTCGTCCCGCGTCCGCACGATCTTCGTGGCGATCCTCGTCGTCCTCGCCTTCGCGGGCGCCGTTCGCTTCCTCAACACCTCGGCGCAAACGCGCTTCCTGCTGAACCTCACGGCGGATCAGCGGCGAGGCGTCGCGGAGGCGGTGCGGGCGCTCGAAGCACGCCAGGGGGCCCTCGCCTCTTTGTACGAGGTGCGGTTGCTGAGCGTGGAGGACGGACCGCCGTGCGCGAACGGACACGCGGGCGTGAACGTGCGCGCGCAGCAGTCCCTGCTCGGCGTCGTACCGATTGGAAGCGTGCTGCGCGTGTCGTGCGGCGAGGTTGGTGCGCCGTGAAAGCGCCGAGCGTTCACCCTTGCGAGTTGTCGGTCACCTCGTCGTTCGTGCGGCTCTCGTTGACGCCGCCGCGTCCGTCGCGCTCGCCGCGCAATTGACCGTCCGCGAAGTCGTCCACGACGCCGTACGCCCCGATGATCGGAGCGCCCGTTCCGGCGACGGTGCCTTGCACGCCTTGCGCGCTGGGGTTCACGACGGGAATGGGCGCGACGAAATTCGTGTCACCCGCGCCGCTCGCGTTGTCCTGAGCGGGCGGATTGACGCGGTTTTGCGTGTCGGCCTCGACGTCCTCGACGCTGCGACCGAGTGGCGGAATGTTTTCCAAGCGCGTATCGTCGTCCATGACCGCAGGGTACGCCGCCTTGAAGCGGCGTCGCTGCGAGTCGCGTCAAGACACGTTGAGCGTCGAGGCTCCTCAGGCTTGGCTGTCGTCCGTGGAGTCGTTCGCCGCGACGCCTTTCGCCGTCGTCGGATCCGCTTCGTCTCTTTGAAGCGCCGCGAAGTTCGTGCCCGCCGCGTACGTTCCGATGATGGGGGCGCCGTGGCTCGTCACCGTTCCTTGCACGCCCGTCGCCGAGGGATTCACGATCGGCAAGGGCGCGACGACGTTCGTGCTGTTCGTGTCACCCGCGCCGCTCGCGTTGTCACGAGCGGGCGGATTGACGCGGTTTTGCGTGTCGGCCTCGACGTCCTCGACGCTACGACCGAGCGGCGGAATGTTTTCCAAGCGCGTATCGTCCATGAGGTCACGGTAACGAGGACGAGGGCTCGCCGGACTCCAGTCGTTTCAAGGAGCGTTGATCGAGGGCGCTCAATCGGGCACGACTTGCACGCCGCGCCAAAAGGCGACGCGACCGCGAATCTCGCGCGCGGCGTCCTTGGGCTCGGGGTAGTACCACGCCGCGTCAGGATTGCGCTGCCCCTCGACATCCAGGCTGTAGTAGCTCGCCGTGCCCTTCCACGGGCAAATCGTGTGCGTCGAGCTGGGCTTGAGGTACGCCTCGTTCACGGCTTCGCGCGGAAAGTAATGGTTGCCTTCCACGACGATCGTGTCGGGGCTGCTCGCGATGATCGCTCCGTTCCAGATGGCCTTCATAGGTGCCCTCCCGCCGAGCACGCTAGCGAGTTTCGGCGGAAGGAACCGTGAAGATGGCGAAGGTTAGCGGTTCGTGGCCGGCGGTGTTCCCGCCGCGAGGGTCACGGGAACCGTGAGGGTTTCGCTGCCGCGCCGGATGGTGAGCTGCACGATGTCGCCCGCGCGACGGCCGAACAGGTACTCGCGAAGCTCGTCGGGGGTTCGAACCGCGCGGCCGTCTACCGCCGTGATGACGTCTCCGCCGAAGAAGACCGCTCCGTACGGGGTGCTTTGCCGCTGGGTCCCGCCGCGCAACCCCGCCGTGGACGCCGGCGAGTTCGGGGTGACTTGCGAGATAAGCGCGCCTTCGCTCGGCAAGTTGTACTGGGTGCGCGCTTGCTGCGTGAGTTCGCCGAGCTCGAAGGGCGCGAGGGCCACGCCGATGATCGGCCCGACGATCGTTTCACCGGCTTGCAGACGCGGCAGGAGGCGGGCGGCCGTGTCGATCGGAATCGCGAAGCCAAGGCCGATGTTCGTGCCGATGTCCGAGGGTCCGCCGTTGGGATTGATGATTTGCGTGTTGATGCCGATCACTTGTCCCGCCGAGTTGACGAGCGGCCCGCCCGAGTTGCCGGGGTTGATGGCCGCGTCCGTTTGGATGGCGCGCTGAGCGATGCTGCGCACGCCGGTCGGAATCGTGCGTTCGACCGCCGAGACGATGCCCGAAGTCGCCGTGAACTGAAAGCCGAAGGGAGCGCCGAGCGCGATCGTCGTCTGACCGACGCGCAAGTTCTCGCCCGAAGCGAGGGTGAGCGGCCGAATCTGCGCGGCGGGCACGCCTTGCACTTGGAGGAGCGCCAAGTCGTAATCGGGCGCCGTTCCGACGACACGGGCGTCGAAGGTCTGGTTGCCGTCGCGCAGGCGCACGGTGAGGCGTGACGCTCCTTCGACGACGTGGTAGTTCGTGAGCGCGTAGCCCGCAGCATTCACGAAAAAGCCGCTGCCGCTCGCTTGAGGCGCGTCGGGGCCGTTGGGATCGTTGAACAGCGGGCTGGAGAAGGGCGCTTGCCGCGTCGTGGCCGCCGTCTGGTTGGAGTACGTCTCGATGTACAGCACGCCGGCGAGGGCTTGGTCGATGACGCCGACGAGCGCCTGTTCGGCGGCAGGCAGGGGCGCGGCGGATTGAACCGTGCTGGGCGGCGCCGGAGTTTGCGTGTTCGATTGAGCGAAGCTCGGCACGCCGAGCAGCAAGGCGAGCGACAAAGCAGCGAGGGGGTTGCGCATGTACGACCTCCACGAACCAGGGTCGTGGAGGTCGCCATGAGGAGCGCGAGGACGCTTCAAGCAGGAAGCTGAGACAGTCTTGAGCGACTCGGCGCCGAGAGGCTCACCACTCGGCCGCGCTGGGACGAGGCAGGGGCCGCTGACCGGGCACGTTCGACACGACGCTGAACAGGTCGCCGACGACGGCGCTCGCCGTGACGAGACCGCCCGCGCCGCCCCCCGAGAAGAAGAGTTCGCCGCATCCTTCGCCCGAGAGCCACAGAGCGTTGCGGCTCGCGCCCGCCGAGCACAGCGGGTGGTCGGCAGGCAGGCGTCGCGGCGCGACGGCGGCGCTCCACGTCTCGCCTTTGCGCACGAACTCCCCGACGAGCTTGATTCGTTCACCTTTCGCGGCGGCCGTGCGAACGTCGTCGAGCGTGAGCGTGTCGATGCCCGTCACGGACACGTCCTCGAAGCGAAAGCCGGGATCGCCGACGAGGCGCGCGAGGACCGTCAGCTTGTGCGCCGCGTCGAATCCGCCGACGTCTAGCGTGGGGTCTTCCTCGGCGTAACCGAGGCGTTGCGCTTCTTTCAAGGCGTCCTCGTACGAGCCGCCTTCCTCCATGCGCGACAAGATGAAGTTGCACGTTCCGTTGAGGATGGCTTGCAAGTGCGTGACGCGGCTGCCGCGCAGCACCGTCGCGAGCGGCGTCAGAACGGGCGTGCCCGCCATGACCGACGCTTCGTAGTGTACGAGGCCCGCCTCCACGAAGGAACGCAGAACTTCCCAACGTTCGGCGAGCATCGCCTTGTTCGCCGTCACGACCGGCTTGCCCGCTTGCAAGTGCGGCAGGATCAACTCCAGCGGTCGGTCCACGCCGCCCATGAGCTCCACGATGACGTCACAGTCACGCAGAAACTCGGGATTCGTCGTGATCGGCGTTCCCTCGGGCACGTCGCGCGGTTTGACGACGTCACGCACAAGGACGCCGCGCAAATGAAAGCGGGTGCCGAGGGCGGCGAGACGGTTTTCACGTTCGCGGAGCAAACGCAGCACGCCCGCGCCGACCGTGCCGCCCCCGAGCATGCCGAGATGAAGAGTGTTGGGCATGCAGCGAGTATAAGACCCTCATTGCTTTCGGCGGAGCTTTCCCGAGTCCCGACGGGCGGGGAAGCTTCGTGCCCTTCGCCGCGAGGTCACGCGAAAGGGTCGGCTACACTAGACAGCATGTTGCACGGTGTTTCTTTCGTTCTTCTCGCCGAGTGGTTCCTCGAGGGTCGGGGTTCGTGTTAAGCGACCGACTTGCCGACCTCGTCCACGAATACCAACGCGTCGAACGTGACCTTTCCAATCCGGACGTCCTTACGGATCCCGCCCGGTTGCTGTCCTTGTCTCGGCGTCACAGCGAGCTCGGGCGCATCGTTTCCCTACACGACGAGCGCGAACGCTTGTCTCGCGCTCGCTTGGAGAACTTGGAGCTTTTGACCGACCCGGAGATGAGCGAGCTCGCCGCCTCGGACTTGCATACCGTGGAGGCTCGCCTGCGAGACGTCGAGGCGGAGTTGGAGGTGCTGCTGCTTCCGTCGGATCCGCACGACGCGAGCGGCGCGATCTTGGAGTTGCGGGCGGGCGCCGGCGGCGACGAGGCGGCGCTGTTCGCGGCGGACTTGCTGCGTATGTACGGTCGGTACGCGGAAAACGCGAATTTGAAGGTGACGGTGCTCGACGCGCACGAATCCGACTTGGGCGGGCTGAAATCGCTCGTGGCGGAAGTCACGGGCGAATACGCTTTTCGGGCGTTCAAGTTCGAGCGTGGCGTTCACCGCGTGCAGCGCGTTCCCGCCACGGAAGCGCAAGGACGCATTCACACGTCCACCGTGACGGTCGCGGTTCTGGCGGAAGTCGAGGACGCCGAGGTGGAGCTCGATGCGTCGGAGGTGCGCATCGACGTGTTCCGCTCGCAAGGTGCGGGCGGCCAGGGTGTGAACACGACGGATTCGGCCGTGCGCGCCGCGTACCGCGTGGGTACGCCCGAAGAGATCATCGTGGTGTGCCAGGAGTCGCGCAGCCAGATCAAGAACCGCGAGAAGGCCTTGGCGATCTTACGGGCGCGCTTGGCCGAGCGTGCCCGTATCGCGCGCGAGGCGAGCGAGCGGGCGATCCGACAAGCCCAAGTCGGGACCGGCGAGCGCAGCGAGAAGATCCGCACGTACAACTATCCGCAGGACCGCGTGACGGACCACCGTCTTGCCGGGGACGACAAGAACTTTCCGCTGGCGCGTGTCATGGCGGGTGAACTCGCGCCGATCGTGGACGCGCTCCTGCGCGCCGAGCGCGAGCGAATGCTCGTCGAGTTGGCGAGCGGCGAGGCGACGGGCGAGTCGTCACCGAGGGGGCGGTAGTGCCTCGCCGTGACCTGCTCGTCGCCGCAGCCATTTTGCGCGACCGCGCGGGACGCGTGCTGCTCGTGGGCAACGATTGGCAAGGCGCGGGCCGCGTGCGGTACACGTTGCCGGGCGGCATGGTCGAGGCGGGCGAGACGGCGCCGGAAGCGATGATTCGCGAAATCTTCGAGGAGACGGGCTTGCGCGTCACGGCGATTCAGCACATGGCGTACTGCGTGCACATCGAGGACGAGCGCCGCAGCGAGCGGGCGATCGCGATCGTCTTCGAGGCGCGCTGGGAAGGCTTGCTGAATCCGGCGGACCCCGATGGGTTCATCGTGGACGCGCGCTTCTTCACGCAAGACGAGATCCTCGCGCGCCTCGAGTCGCCGCCGATGCGCGACCCTCTCTCGGATTACCTCGCGACGAGTCAGCCGGGCCGCTTCTACGCCTTCAAAGGTTGGGACGGCAAGGGCGGCCTGCGCATTCCGGGGTTGGCTCAAAAGAAGTGACGCCCACGGGCGCCCCTCACGTTCGGAGGCGCCCGCATCCCTTAGGGTGATCGCATGACGACGCCCACTCCCGACCTCGAGGCGATTTTGCAAGACGCCGTGTTCGCCCGCAAGCTCGCCCTCGCCTTGATGAGCGTTCTTCAAGACAAGAATATCCTGAGCGAGCAGGACGTCGCCGTGATCATCGGGGCGGCGCGCCGCAGCGCCGTGGCGAGCTCGACTTCCAACGCCGTGCGCGAAGAGGCGCGGGCGGTGCTCGCACCCGAGGAAGAGACGCGGCGCGAGACGGACGCGCCGCCGCCCCTCTTGCTCGACTTGGAGCTTTGATTCGCGTTCAGGCGTGACGCATCGTCTGTTCGCGGCGCACGCGTTCTACGAGCGCCGGGTCGAGGTCAGGTTGGTCGAAGTCCCAAAAGCCTTCGGAGTCGCCCAAGGAACCGTCTCGCAACAGCCAATGCAGAAATGCCTTCATTTGATGTCGAACCCACCGCATCATCGTCACCTCCCAAAAAAAGAGCCACCGAGCCGCGAACACGAAACGAGCACGTCGTCCCTCGGGACGTCGAAAGGGCCGCGAATTGAAGTCGAACGGACACTTCGAGTGTACTCGGCTCGCGGGCGACGTGGGTGAAAAGTGCAGACGAGACGAATCGATCGTCTAGGATGCTGGGCGTGCTTTCTACTTTGCGGACCGTGTCGCGCGCCGCGCACCTCGCCTTGACGTTCCTGACGACGTTGCCCTTGCCGCACGTCGGCGAGGTGCGCGACGGCGAGTTCGCGCGGGCGAGCGGCTTTTATCCGCTGGCGGGGTACGTCGTGGGGGGCGGCGTGGCGCTCGCGCTGCTCGTCACGTCGACGCTGCCGAGCGGCGTCGGCGCGGCGCTCGCGCTGATCGCGTGGCTGACCGTCACGGGCATGTTGCACTTCGACGGACTCGTGGACGCCTCCGATGCGGTGTTCGCGATGAAGACGCCGCGTCGGCGCGTAGAAATCCTGTCGGACGTGCACGTCGGCGCGTTCGGACTCGCGGCGGGCGTCACCTCGCTGTTGATGAAGTGGAGCTTGCTGGGAGCGTCGCCGCATCCAGGGTGGATCGTCGTGGCGGCCGTGTTCGCGCGGGCCGCGCTGCTCGCTCCGATGAACTTTTTTCCGGCGGCGCGCGCCGAGTCGCTGGGAGCGCGGTCACGTGAGGGGTGGTGGCCCGTCGCGGTGATCGTCGCCGCGCCCGCCGCGTTGTTGGCGGGCGGTTGGTGGCAGGCGATCACGGCGGCGAGCGTGGCCCTCGGCGCCGCCCTCGTCGTCGCGCGGTTTTGCGCCGGTCGTCTCGGTGGCGGCATCGGCGGAGACGTGTACGGGGCGATCGTCGAGGTGACGGAGATCTCCGTGTTGCTCGCCCTCGTGGCCGCCTCTTGAAGCGGGCACGGGCGATGCACGACCATGCCGAGGTGATCGATGTTGCTTCCGACGCGCTCGAATCGTCGTTCGAGCGTCTCCTCTCCTCCATTCCCGCCTTCGACGAAGCCGCGTCGCGGGCCGCGTACGCTCGGCAAGCCGAACTGACGAAGCCCGCCGGGGCGCTCGGGCAGTTGGAGGACATTTCCGCGCGCTTGGCGGGCGTCTTCGGCGAACCGACGCCCGATCCGAGAGGCGCGGCGGTCATCGTGTGCGTGGGCGACCACGAAGTGACGCGTGAAGGCGTGAGCGCTTATCCCAGCGAGGTCACTCCCGCCATGGTCAACGCGTTCCTGAGCGGTCACGCGGCCGTCAACGCGATCGCTCGCAGCGTGAACGCCTCCGTGACGATCTTGAACGTCGGGGTCGCCACAACGCTCGCGCCTCATCCGTCGCTCGTGAACGCGCCCGTGCGGCTCGGTGCGCGCAACATTCGCGTGGAAAGCGCGATGACGCGAAGCGAGACGTTGCGCGCCGTCCTTTTGGGAGCGGACGTCGCGCGAAGCGCGGTCGAAGGAGGCGCGGACCTTCTCGTAGCGGGCGAAATGGGCATCGGGAACACGACGCCCGCCGCGGCGGTGACGGCGCGCTTGCTGCGTCTTTCGCCGGAAGCCGTGACGGGACGCGGCACGGGCATCGACGACGAGCGCTGGACACGCAAGGTCGAGGTGGTGGAGGCGGCGTTGTCGCGTGGCGCGAGTTCGGCGGACGATCCGATGGAAGTGCTGGCGGACCTCGGCGGTTTCGAGATCGCGGCGATGGTCGGCGTGATGTTGCAAGGCGCGGCGTGCCGCAAGGCGGTGATCCTCGACGGATTCGTGGAGGGCGCGGCGGCCCTCGTCGCCGCTCGGCTCGCGCCGAACTTCCAGGCGTTCTTGTTCGCGGCTGGGCTGTGCGCGGAGCGCGGCCACCGCGCTCAACTGAACGCCCTGACCCTCTCGCCGATGTTCGACCTCGGACTGCGGCTCGGCGAAGGAACGGGCGGGGCCTTGGCCGTGCCGTTGTTGCGGGCGGCCGCAGCGACTCTTCGTGAAATGCGAACGTTCGCGGAGGCGGGCATTCCTCGCTGATGTGAGAAAACTGTAAGAGAAGGGCAGCTAGTTTGGAGTGTGACCTTTCACGAGGACAGCCTCACCTTGGAAGCGCGTTTCCGGCGCGCGACCCTGCTCGGCATCCTCTCGGTATCGGTCGTCGCCGCCCTCGCCACCTTGCTGGTGGGCATCGTCCAGCAATGGGAAACGTCCGATTTGACGGGCCTGGCCTTCTTGAGCTCGTGGACGACCGGGCTGTGCCTGTGGTTGAGAAGTCGCCCGCGGCACACGACGGCCGTCGCCATCACGTACTTCGCCTTGAGTTCGACGAGCAGCATCGCCACGCTCGCCGACGGTCTGCTGCTCGACCGTGATCCGGTGTTCGGCATGGGATCGTACGTACCGTGGCTGCCGTTGGCGTACGTCGCGGCTTTTCTGGTCTTCACGGGCCGCAAGGCCTTGCTCGCCTCGCTCGGCGTGTACGCCGCGACCATCGTCGTGTGCGGCGTGTACGTCGCCGTGTCCTCTCCGAGCGAGCGGGCCGCCGCCCTCAGCCCGCTCGTGCAGATTCTGCTTTCGCACGCGACGTACGTCACGCTGTTCGCGCTTCTCGGGCGCCTGCACCGCGAGTACCTCGTCGCCATGCGCGCCGCGTCCCTGGCGGCGCAAGACGCCTTTCGCGACGCCCTCACCGAGTTGCCCAACCGCCGCCAGCTCGCCGTGTGGCTGTCGCAACACCTCTCGGAGGGCGACCGCGTCGCGGCCCTGCTGCTCGACCTCGATCACTTCAAGGACGTCAACGACCGCCACGGCCACGCGGCGGGTGACGCGGTCTTGCGCCAAACGGCCGACGTCATGAGCGTCACCCTCTCGTACGGCGCACGCCTGGGCCGCTGGGGCGGCGAGGAGTTCATGGTGCTACTGCCTCACGGCGACGAGCGAAGCGCTATGCAAGCCGCCGAGGCGCTCAGACGCGCGCTCGCGGCGCACGCACATCCCGGCATCGGCGTCGTCACGGCGAGTTTCGGCATCGCGGTGTCGCGTCCCGGCGACACGGCGGAGTCCCTGTTCGCGCGGGCCGACGAGGCGTTGTACGAGGCCAAGCGGGCAGGGCGGGGACGCGTTGGCGTCGGCCACTGAAAGCTTGAAGCGTCACGGCGTGGACAGCATGAAGCGCGAACGCCCCTCGGCGCGCCGCCGCAGCTCGTCCGCGTGCCGCTCTGCGGCAGGCGCGCCCAGCCAAGGCGACCAGTAGGCGCGCATGGTGGCCACCACGAGCTCCACGTCGACCTCCTCGGCTGGCTCGGCCGGGCAGAACAGCAAGTCCATGTTCGTCACGGGTCCGCCGTCCTCTCCGCCGACGGGCTGTTCGTAACGCACGTCCACTCGCCGAAAGCCCAGCCGAGCGAAAATCGCACGTCGCGCACGCGGGTCCATGCCGACGCGCGCTTCCGCCGCTCGCTCCTCGTCGCCGAGGCGCTCGGGCGCGACGACGTCGATGAACACGCCGCGAATCGTCGCGGACGCCTCGCGCAAAGCGGCGAAGCGCGCGTCGTGAAGCGCGCGCGCGACGCCGGCGCCGCGCGCTTCGGGCGCGACGGCCATGAAGCTCGAAAACCCGGTGTCCGCCGCGCCGAGAAAGTGGAAGAGCGTTCCGCCGACCACGCGGCCCGCGCGTTCCGCCACGATCAAGAAGTTCTCTCGCTCGCCTCCTCGCCCTTGCAGCATGAAGCCGATGTAGCGTGCGGGAATGAGGGCGTCAGGCTCGAAGTACACGCGGTTTTGCAGCTCGCCGAACGCCTCGATCGCCGCGTCCGACGCGCTCGTGACGCGGCGAACCGTGACGTCGGGCGTCTCCTGCGAGGAACGCGTCGATGTCGTCATGGCGACACGGTAGCGGGATCGACGCGTCGCCACCACCACGACCCTCACGTTCCCGCCGTCCTCGAGACACCTTGAAAGTCAAGCTCGTCAGGCCGAGCTTCGAGCGATCTTTACGTTTCAAGTCTTCCAGAACGTCATGTATATGAACTGCAAGCGATTTCTTGCAGAAGAAGCCCGCTCGGCGAGTAGCGTTTATATATGTGGCTACGGACGGTGTGCGAAGAAGCGAAGACGACCCTCGAACCTCTCTTGACCGCTCGCCATGTCGACACGTCGGCGGTGCGAGCGGCCTTGCAAGGCGTGTGCGTCCAGCTCGCGGGCCGCGACCTCACGGGTGACGAGGTGCGGCGCGTGATCGACGGGGGCGCGCGCGGCTTCGACACGTTCTTGAACGCCTTGCTGCACGAACGCGCCGAGGTGCTCGGCTTGCTGTGGGAACCGATCGCGGCGCCCGAGCGCTCGGCGTGGCTTCCCGAAGCCGCCGCGTCCTGAAGGTCTGCTCGTCTCGTCCTTTCGGCTGAAACTTCTCGCAGTGCCACGTCGTATCGTAGAGACAAGCGGGACCGTCCCGCGCCGTTTCCCGAGCGACGCTTTTTTTTCCTTCGACTCGGGTACTCGCTTCAAGGAGTTCGCCGAGAATGTTGATGCTCATCACCCTGCTGATCGTCTTCATCATCCTGATGTCCCTCGTCGACAAGGATGCCAAGCGAGGACGACCCTGGCACCCTGCCGTCATCGCCCTCAGCGTCCCCTTCATGATCTTGCTGACCTTTTCGAAGGCGGGCATCTTCGCCTTGGTGCTCGCGTTCTTCCTCGTGCGCCTTGTGGGACGTACCACCGCCCGCAGCATTCGCCGCGCCACCGTTCAAATTCCCAAGCCGCCGTCCCTGCCGCCCCGAGCGCCGCAAGTTCCCGGATTGCCCCACGCCGTCGAGCCGCGCATGGAGTTCGGGCAGGCGTCGCGCGAATTCTCCGCGCAACTCGAATCGTTTTTGCGTGACGTTCGCAGCGCCACGCGCGAAGGCGCGCCCGTCCGCGTCGAACAACCGACCGAGCGACCGGGCAAGCGCGCGTCCACGGCGGCCGTTCTGCCGGATTTCGCGCCGCACTCCGGCGAAGTCGGCGCGGTGTCCGTGCCCGTCTCGCCCAGCGTGGAAGGCGTTCTACGCGCCCACGGCGCGCTTCTGCCTCCCGAAGCGGCCGCCAAGATTCGTACGCTCGGCGCCCGCGTCGACGAGACGAACGCTTATCTCAAGGCCCGAGGCCGTACCGAGGGCGAGCACGCCTTCTTGTTGCGCCAAACGATCGACGACTATCTGCCGGGCGTGGTGGCCGCCTACGCGCGCCTGCCGCGTTCGCTCGCCGACACCACGCCCCTCGACGAAGGCAAGACGGGCAAAGACCTCCTGCTGGAGCAACTCGACTTGCTGGAGCGCGGCGTGACCGACATCCTCGCCGCCGCCGCGAAAGCCGAAGGCCAAGATCTGCTCGCGAACGGCCGCTTCTTGAAGGACCGCTTCGAAGGACCGAAGGGCAAGGACTTCGAGATTTGACGTCGGGGGGATGCGGTATCCTCCCGTCATGACTTCCCCGACCCTTCCCCGTCACCTCGTGAGTCCGAACTTCATCACGGACGTCATGCACGACGATCTCGCCAGCGGCAAGGTCAAGAGCATCGTCACGCGGTTTCCACCCGAACCGAACGGGTACATGCACCTCGGGCACGCCTTCGCGTGCTCGCTGGATTTCGGCATGGCCGTCGATTTCGGCGGTCGTTGTCACTTGCGCATGGACGACACCAACCCCGAGGCGGAAAGCATGGAGTTCGCCGAGGGTTTGCAGCGCGACGTGAAGTGGTTGGGATGGGACTGGAACGACAAGCTCTTCTTCGCCTCGGATTACTTCGAGACGTACTACGAGTACGCGCGCGAACTCATTCGCCGTGGCTTGGCGTACGTCGACTCGGTGCCTCAAGAGGAGATGCAGCGTTTGCGCGGTACGGTGGACACGCCGGGCACGGCGAGTCCGTACCGAGAGCGCTCCGTCGAGGAGAACCTCGGCCTTTTCGCGCGCATGCGCGCCGGAGAGTTCAAGGAAGGCGAGCACGTCTTGCGGGCGAAGATCGACTTGAGCTCGCCCAACATGAAGCTGCGCGACCCCGTGCTGTACCGCATCATGTACGCCGAGCACTACCGCGCGGGAAACGCGTGGTGCATCTACCCGATGTACGACTTTCAGCATCCGCTGCAAGACGCGCTGGAAGGCGTGACGCACTCGCTGTGCAGCTTGGAGTACGTCGACAACCGCGCGATTTACGACTGGCTTATGGAGCAGTTGTTCGCGGGCAAGCCGAGGCCGCATCAGTACGAGTTCGGGCGTCGCAGCCTCGAGTACACGGTGGTGAGCAAGCGAAAGTTGCGACGCCTCGTGGAAGGCGGCCTCGTGAGCGGTTGGGACGATCCTCGCATGCCCACCATCGCCGCTCAGCGCCGCAGGGGCGTGACCCCCGACGCCATTCGCACCTTCGCTTCGCAAATCGGGGTGAGCCGCACGAACCGCACGGTGGACATCGCGCTGCTGGAGCACGCGGTTCGTGACGACCTCAACCACCGCGCGCCGCGCGTCATGGCGGTCGCAAAGCCGTTGAAGGTCGTGCTGTCGAACGTCGAGGAGACGACAGTCCTGAGCGTCCCCTTCTGGCCGTTCGACGTCGTGCGCGACTCGCCCGACGGACTCGTGCCCACGCCGAGCGGCGAGCGGGCCGCGCCGGAAAGCGCCGTGCGCGACGTACCGTTCGGACGCGAGGTCTACATTGAACGCGACGACTTCTCTCTCGACCCGCCGAAGGGCTTCAAGCGTCTCACGCTCGGCGGAACGGTACGCTTGCGCGAGGCGGGCGTGATTCGCTGCGACGACGTGGAGCGTGACGAAAGCGGCGAAGTGGTCGCCTTGCGCTGCACCCTGCTCGGAAAGGACGCGTCGGCCAAGGGCGTCATCCATTGGGTGAGCGCCGAGCACGGTGTGCCCGCCGAGTTCCGCTTGTACGACCGCCTGTTCACCGTGGCGCATCCCGAGAACGAAGAGGACGAGGAAGGCGAGGAGATCGACTTCCTGACGCTCGTGAATCCCGACAGTCTCGTCGTGACGCGAGGTTTCGTGGAGCCGAGCGTTCGTTGGCATCCCGCCGACACGCGGTACCAGTTCGAGCGGCAAGGCTACTTTTGGCGCGACCCCGTGGACAGCCGTGAGGACGCGCTCGTGTTCGACCGCATCGTGACGCTCAAGGACACGTGGAGCAAGGAAGTCGAAGCCAGGGCGGCAAAGGCGGAAGCCAAGAAGCCCGACGCCAAGAAGGCCAAGGAAGTCAAACCCGCGAAGGTCGAGGTGGCGCTCGGCGCCGAGCAGCAAGCGGAGTTCGAGCGCTTCGTGGCGGGCGGCGTCGGCGAGGCGGAAGCGCGCGTGTTGGCCCGCGAACCGAAGCTCGCCGCGTTTCTGGAGCTCGCCGCGAACGTCGGGGAGCTCGACAAGTTCGCGAGTTGGGTCGTGAACGACCTCGGGTCGGCCATTCGCGAGGACACCAACCGCGTGACGCCCGAGGGCCTCGCGGGCCTCGTGAAGTTGATCGAGGAAGGCGTCATCACGGCCCGCATCGCCAAGGACGTCCTCGCCAAAGCCCAAGAAAGCGGCGAGGATCCCGGCGTCATCGTGGAGCGCGAGGGTCTGCGTCAAGTGAGCGACGAAGGCGAGCTCGTCCGCCTCGTGCGCGAGGTGCTGGCGGCGAATCCCGACAAGGTCGAGGCGTTTCGTGGCGGAAGGTTGGGCCTGAAGGGCTTTTTCGTGGGGCAGGTGATGAAGGCGAGCGGAGGCGCGGCCAACCCGGGCGTGCTCGACGTCGTCCTGACGCGCGAACTCGGCGCCTGAGGTGCTTGAAGGCGGGAGGGTAGCACAGGCGCGATCCTCCCGCTTTGTTCCTCAAAATTATGCGAATGAATAATGGACGCCGCGGGCGCCCAACTTTAGAAAAGTCTCGTCGGATCGGCACGGGCGCTTCGTAAACTTCGCCCATGGAAGTTGTGATTCTGTGCGAAGCGGGCAATTTCGAGCAGGGTGTTGTCGGTCACGTCGCCGGGGGCTCGCTGGGATGGATGAAGGCGGGCGATCCCATTTCATGCCAAGTGGCGCAAAACGGAAGCATCTGGGTTCGCCACGACGGACACGCGTACCAATTCGCCTTGCACGGTGCCTCGGACATCGTCGAGGATCAACAAGTCCTGCTGCTGCGCATCGTGAACTGAGCCGAACTTCAAGCGTTCGACCGTTCGCGCTGCTCGATGTCCCCCACGGCCGCTTCCCACTCTTCCATCTTCGCGAGCAAGGCCGCCTCGGCCGCAGCGACGTTTTCCCCGAGCGCCGCCCAGTCCGCTCCTTCTCCCGCCGAATCCAACGCCGCTTGCGCCGCCGAGAGCTTGTGCTCGGCGGCGTTCACTTCCGCCTCCAGCGTCTCGGCTTTGCGCTTGAGGTGCCACAAGCTCGGACCGCTGCGCTTCTCGCGCGTGTCCACCTTCGCCTTCACGTCTCCCTGACCTGCCACGACGTGCTTTTGCTTGTAGTATCCGTACCCGCCGGGGTACTCGTAGAAGCGCCCGTCTTCGAGCAGCCAAATGCGATCGGCGAGATTCTCGATGAGACGGCGGTCGTGACTGACCATCAGGAGGGTGCCGCTGTAGTCGTCGAGGGCCGCTTCGAGGCTTTCGAGCATCTCCATGTCGAGGTGGTTGCTCGGCTCGTCCAGCACGAGCAGGTTGTTGTCTTCCTGCGCGAGTTTCAGAAGCGCGAGTCGCGCCCGCTCACCGCCCGACAAGACGCGCACTTTCTTGTCGTGCGCGTCGTACGGAAACAGGAAGGTTCCCAGGAGGTTGTGCGCCTCGGTGTCCTTGTGGGTGTACTCGCGCGCCTCCTCGTACAGCGTCCGGTCAGGATCGACGCCGCGCAGTTGCTGATCGTAGTACCCGACTTTGACGCGCGCTCCGGTGCGAACCTCGCTTCTCGGATCGTCGGAGGCGGTCAAGCCGAGCAGACCGCGCAAGAAGGTCGTCTTGCCCGCTCCATTTCGTCCGATGAGAGCGACGCGCTCACCGCGCCGAATCGTCGCGCGAACGTCGCGGAAAAGGGTGCGTCCGCCGAGGGACTTCGTGAGGTGCGACGCGTCGAGGACCAGTTCGCCGCTTTCAGGGGCATAGAAGGTGATGCGCGCGGTCCGCTCCTCGGGGGGCGGGGCCCCCGTGGCGGCGGCCTTCATCCGCTCCAAGCGCGACTCCATGGCGCGGGCGCGGCGAGCGAGCTTCGCCATGCCCAGACCCCAAATCTTCATTCTCGCCGCCGACTTCTCGAGGTCGCCGATCGCCGCCTGCTCTTGCTCGTAACGCGCCGCTTGCTGCTCGGCTTCCGCCTCGACGAGCTCGCGAAACTTCGAGTAATTGCCGGGATAGAGCTTGAGTTCGCCGCCACGCAGGTAAGCGGTGCTCGTCGCGACGGCATCGAGGAAGGCGCGATCGTGCGACACGAGCAGCACCGCGCCTTGGTAGCGACTCAAGAAGCCTTCGAGCCACTCGATCATCACGATGTCGAGGTGGTTGGTCGGCTCGTCGAGCAGCAGAACGTCGGGACTCGTGATGACGAGCGCGGCGAGACCGAGGCGCGTTCGCTCGCCGCCACTGAGTCCGTCGACCTTCTCGTGCTCGCGTCCGCGAAAGCCGAACGCGAGGGCGGCGGCGTCTCGCCGCGAGCGACGCTCGAAGCCGCCGCGGCGCATGAAGTGCTCCAGCAGCTCCTCGTGTCGGTGAATGGCCTCGTCACTGCCCGTCGCCATGGCGGCGGACGCTTCGTTCAACTCGGCTTCGAGGGCGTCGAGTTCGTGAAAAGCCGCCTCCAAGACGTCTTGCACGATGGCGCCCGCCGGGAAGACGGGGTCTTGGCGCAAGGAAGCGACGCGCACGTCCGCCGCTCGCCGCACGTCTCCCGAGTCCGGGTGGTCCTCGCCCGTGAGCAGGCGCAACAGCGTCGTCTTGCCCGCCCCGTTGCGACCGACGAGGGCGACGCGGTCTCCCGCTCGAATCGTGAGGGTCGCGCCGTTCAGAACGACGTGATGGCCGTACTCCTTGTGGACGTCTTGCAGGGCGAGCAGCATAACGCCCAAGTCTAGCAAGACGTCATGAAGGGCGCGCTCGTGCAAACGGCGTATCCTTCCGGCGTATGCTTCGCCGTTTCGTCCTCGTGGCCGCGTCGCTCGGCACGCTCGCGTTCGGTGGAGTTTCGCTCGCGCAGACGTCGCCGCGCGCGCCGGGGATCTTGTCGTATCCCCTCCTGACGCCCGAGCCGCAAGCGAGCGAGTCGTTTCCCCTGCTGTTCTCGGATTCTCCGGAAACGCCGAGGTCGCCCGGCGTGTTGTACCGAGACGTCGTGACGGGAAAGGCGCGCGTCGTCGCGTACCACGCGAACGGACTGCGGGAGGACGCCCGCGTGCTGATCCTCGCGCGTCCTTCGGGCGCGCAGGACGTGACGTTCACGACGCTGCGGCGAGGCAGCGCGATCACGCGGGGAGCCGATCCCGTCATCGGGCAGCAGACTTTGCTTCGCTTTTTCGCGTCCGGTCCGCTTCCGAGCCGCGTCGTGCCGCCGAGCGCGACGGCGGTGTTGTTCGACTCTGGCATCGTCGCTCCGAGCGGCGTGGCGAGCGTTATGCTGGACGTCGAGACGCAAGCGCCGCTGGAGCTCAGCGTCGTCCTGCTTTCGGCGAGAGACGCTCGAAACGCCGCCGCGCTTCTGCCGACCCTTCCGGTGTTGCCACGGGACGCCAACCATCAACGAGGAACGTTTCCGAACGCGGTGAGGACGCTTCGGGTGAATGTCTCCAGCGTGCCGTCGCGTCTCGTGATCGGCGGCGGTCCCGATCCGGTGCTCGTCGGCGTGGACGCTTTGACGGGCGAAGTCCAGCGGCTCGCCGGGAATTACGGCCTGTCGTACGAGTTCGAATTTGCGGGCGCGAGCGACCTCGTGCTGGCCGCGTCGGCGAGGGGCGGAGCGTACCGAGGAAGCGTGTTCGTCGTGGACGGCGAACGCCGCTCTCAATTGCTCGTCGGCGACGGGCAGGCCTTGAAGGATTCGGCCGTACCGGAGGTCCTTTGGAACGTTCGCTCGGACGTGTTTCGCCTGAGCTTCGTGCCCTCCAACGCGTCGTCGCTGCCGCTCGCGTTGATCTTCTACAAGAGGCGTTGAAGACCGCACCTCGAAACGAGGTGCGGTCTTCTTGGAAGACGAGGATTACGGCAACGCTTTGGCGTTGTTGACGGCCTTCAAGGCGTCGACGAGGCCCGCGCCGCAACCGCCCGAGCAGGCCGTGGAGGACAGCGGCGTGGAGGCGTTCTTGAGGGCTGTGAGCACTTGCGCGGGCGTGATGGTGGACTTCACGGCGTACATGAGGCTCACGAGACCCGCCACGTGCGGAGTGGCCATGCTGGTGCCTTGGTAGAACGAGTACGAGTAGCTCGAGCCCGTGGAGTTGGGCAAGGTGGACAGCACGCCGTCGGCGTACCCGTCGCCGTTGCGGTCGACTGAGGTGTCGCCGCCGGGAGCGGCCAGATCGACCGCCGTGCCATAGTTCGAGTAGGGCGCGCGGTAGTTGCGCGTGTCCGTCGCGGCGACCGTGACGGTGTTGTTGCACGACGCGGGCGTGTACAGCGAGGTGTTGTCGTTCGAGTTGCCCGCCGCCACGACGACGGTGGTGCCGCGCGCGACGGCGTCGTTGATGGCCGACTGGGTGGCGGGGTCGCCCGTGGCGCACGACTGCCCGAGGTAACCGCCGAGGCTCATGTTGATGACCTTGGCGGGATAGGCGTTCGAGGGAACGTTCGCCACGGCGATGCCCGCCGACCAGCGAATGGCGTCGATGATGTCGGCGGTCGAGCCGCCACCCTTGCCGAGCACGCGGACGGGCAGGACGCGCGCGCTCCAATTGACGCCCGCGACGCCCGAGCCGTTGTTGGTGTTGGCTCCGATCGTTCCGGCGACGTGCGTGCCGTGCCAGGAGTTCGGCTGGCCGTTCGAGGCGTCGCCGACGTCCGTCGCGTCCGAGTCGCGACCGCCGCCGTCCGCGGCGACCGTGCTGCTGGAGATGAAGTCGTATCCGCCGACCCAGCGGCCCGAGAGGTCGGGGTGGTTCGTCTTGCCCGTGTCGATGACGGCCACGACGGGGCTGCCCGCGCCCTTCGTCACGTCCCACGCGGCGGGCAGGTTCATGTTTCGGTAGTGCCACTGGAGGTTGTAGTAGGTGTCGTTCGGTACGGCTTGCGCTTCGTAGATGAAATTCGGCTGGGCGTACTCGACGCCCGAGGTCTTCGAGAGCGCGACGACGGCGGCGAGCGTCTGGGCGGTCAGGTCACCGCTTTGAGCGCGCAGCGAGGTGAAGTTGGCGAGGTATTCGCCTCCCGAGAGGGTACGCACGGCCTGCAACGCCAGTCCGCTCGCCGCCGACACGCCTTCGAGGGTCGCGCCGTCTTGAAGCTTCACGATCAATTCGCCGGGAACGACTTGCACTTGCCGAGCGCTTTGAAGGGGACGTTGGCCGACGTTGACGTCGGCGGAGGCATCGGAGGGAGCGACGGCCGTGTGTTGGTTGCAAGAAGCCAGCAGGAGACCGAGACCGACGAGAGACCATAGTTTGCGCATGTATTCACCTTTCGATCTTTCAAGACGGTCTTGGACGTCTCAGCACCTTCTGGAACGAACGTTCGTTCCAGAAGGTGCGACACGACGTCGAAAGCCCCATTTCGGGACGTTCTCCTGACCGCTTTGAAATTGGGCGAATCGTACCACGCGTTTCGACGCGTGACAAATAGCGACCTTCATTGCTTTCTAGACAATTTCGGGTTCGTTCGAGGTAAGAGGCGGCGTCCACACCTGCCAAGCATCCACATCGAACAGACCGCTCGGCGTCACCTTCAAACTCGGAATCACCGTGAGGCCCAGAAAGCTCAGCGTCACGAGCGGATTCGGCAATCGGCAGCCCAAGAAACGGGCCGCCTCCTCGACCGCTCGCTGACCTCGCACGACCTCCCCGGGCGGCGCGTCGCTCATGAGGCCCGCGACTTCCAGCGGCAACGTCGCGAGTACCTCTCCGTCCGCCACGACCGCCACGCCTCCACCCATCCGCTCGATGGTCGCCGCGCACGCTCGCACGTCGTCATCGGACACGCCCGCCACGATGACGTGGTGCGCGTCGTGCGACACGCTCGAACCTACCGCGCCGCGCGTCAACCCCAGGCCCTGCGCGCGCGCGACGCCCACGCGGGCATCGTCGCAGTGACGTTCGAACGACGCGAGCTTCACCGTGCCCGCCGCGTCGAAGGACAAGCGATGCGTCGTGATTTGCGTGGCCTGCACGCCGATCACGGGCGCGTTCTCCGAGACCGTCAAGGGCAACGTCTCCCAGCCTCTCCCGAGGATCACCCCGCCTCCCGTCGGCAGTTCGACGACTTCGGAAGGCGGCGTCGAAACGACCGCCTCCGTCACGCGCCACGACGTGAGATCCTCCACGAGCGCGAAGTCCGCGCGGTAGCCGGGCGCGACGAGGCCGAGGTCGTGCAGTCCCCAGTACTCGCACGGATGCATCGTCACGCACGAGAGGGCGTAGATCGGATCCACGCCGCACGAAACGGCGAGCCGCAGCAAGCGGTCCACGTGCCCGTCCTCCAACAGTTCGCGGGCGTCCGCGTCGTCCGTCACGAACATCACGCGGCGCGGCTTTTCGAGCAGCACCTCGGCGAGGTCGGCGAGGTTGCGCGCGCCGGAGCCGTCGCGAACCATCAGCCACAAGCCCGCCCGCAGACGCTCACGCGCTTCGCTCGGCGTCACCGCCTCGTGGTCGCTGTGCACGCCCGCCGCCGCGAATCCCGCCAGGGCCGAGCCCGCCAGTCCCGCGCCGTGCCCGTCGATCCGCCGCCCGCGCGCCGCCTCCAAGATCGACCACACGCGAGGGTCGCCGCTCAGCACGCCCTTCGCGTTCATCACCTCGGCGAGCCCCAGCGCGCCCGCCCGCTGCAAGCCGCGCCGCACGGCCGCCGCGTCCATGACATGCGCGCCGTCCTCGAAGTCGCTCGCGGGCACGCTGGAAGGTACGCTCGCGAAGACCCGAATGCCGCTGCGCTCGCCTGCCGACAGCATCCACGCGAGGCCCGCCTCGCCGAGGACGTTGACGATCTCGTGCGGCTCGCACACGACGCTCGTCGTTCCGTGCGGTCGCACCACCTGCGCGAAGCGGCGCGGCGTCAACATCGAACTCTCGATGTGCACGTGCGCGTCCACGAAGCCCGGGACGAGAAAGCGCCCCTTGGCCTGCAGCGTCTCACGCCCGTGAAAGCGTCCGATTCCCGCGAACCGCCCCTCGGCGATCGCGACGTCGCCTTCCACGATCTCCCCCGTCTGCACCAGCACGACCCGCGCGCCGCGCACCACGACGTCCGCTTCCTCCCGGCCGCTGGCGACGCGCACGAGGCGCTGACGAGCGGCGACGTCCATAGCTTCCATAAAGCAGTGTATAAGAACTCATGCCGCACGTTTTGCGAACCGACCGCCTTCGAGTCACCGTCGCTCCCGAAATCGGCGCGAGCCTCGCGTCCTTTCACGCCACGATCGGCGACGAGACCCTCCCCGTCCTGAGAGACGCACCTCGCGACGCCTTGACCGGGCACACGGCCTCTCCCCTGTCGAGCTTCACCCTCGCGCCCTTCGGCAATCGCCTCGAGAATGCGCGGTTCACCTTCGAAGGCGAGACATTCCAGCTTCGCGCGACGTCATCCGACGGCACGACGCAGCACGGCGACGTCCGCAACCGACCGCATACGGTCGTGGAGGCATCGGAGACGCGTCTCTTGTGCCAATTCGACTCGCGCTCCGTCCCCGACTTCAACTTCCCCTTCCCGATCTTCCTTCGCACGACCTTCGAGGTGGACGACAACGCCCTCGTCCAGACGTTGGAACTCACGAACGTCGGCGACCGAGCCATGCCCGCCGGACTCGGCCTGCATCCGTACTTCGTGGGCGGAGCGGACTTGCGCTTCGATGCCCAAGGCTTCTACGACGAGCTCATTCCCACGAAGGGCATGGCGCCCGTTCCGCCCGAACTCGACTTTTCCTCCTCCCGACCCGTTCTGGACGGCGTCAATCACGTCTTCGCGAGCTTTGGCGGGACGGCGACGCTCTCGTATCCGGCGCACACGGTCGAGATCGCCGCCGATCCTGTCTTCACGCACCTCGTCGTGTTCGCCGCGCCCGACGGCTCGACCGCCGTGGAGCCCATGACCCACGCCTCGAACGCCTTCAACCTTCACGAGCGCGGCGTCGAAGGCGTCGGATTCCAGCGCCTCGACGTCGGTCAGACACTGAGAGGGTCGGTTCGGATTTCAGTCGGCCGGTAGGTACCAGTTCTTGTCCCAGCCGTGCGCGTACAGCTTCTCGACTTGCTCGGCGGGCAACGCTTGCCCGTCGGCGAGCTTCACGTTGCGCTCCACGTTTCGCACGCTTCGCATTCCGACGATCACCGTGCTGACGGCAGGATGGGCGAGGGTGAACCGAAGCGCCGTCTCGGGCAGTTGCTCGGTCGTGATTCCGAGGTCGGCCTCGATGGCACGCAAGTGCTCTTGAAGCTCCGCTTTACGGTTGCCTCCGAAGTACGAACGGCGAAAGTCACCCTCGGGAAACGACGTTTCCGGCGTGATCGTCCCGGTGAGGCTTCCCTCGTCGAGCGCCACGCGTACGATCACACCGACGTCGAGTTCACGGCACGCGTCCAGCAGACGATTCCTCGGCCCTTGATCGAAGACGTTGTAGATGACCTGCACGGTATCGCACAGCCCCGTCTCGAGAAGTCGAATGGCGTTTTCAGGTTGATGGTCGTTGATGGACACGCCCCAAAACTTGATCTTGCCGTCGCGCTTGAGCTGCGCGACGGCGTCCTGCCAATCGCCTTGCCCGACCCAATCGTCGTTCCACACGTGAAACTGCTGCACGTCGATCGAGTCGAGACCAAGGTGGCGCAAACTCCGCTCGGTACACTCGATCACGTACTCGCCCGGAAAGACGTCCTCGACCTTCGAGCCCTCGCGCGCAGGCCACACGCGGTTTTTCGGCGGCACCTTCGTGGCGACGATCGTTCCGGGATGCCTGCTCGCCGCCTGTCCCACGAGCGTCTCCGAATGCCCCTCATTGTAAGCGAGCGCCGTGTCGATGAAGGTACCGCCAAGCTCCAAAAAGCGGTCCAGGGCGCGCAAGCTTTCGTCGTCCTTGGCGCCGATCCATTGCGCTCCGCCGATGCCCCAGGCACCGAATCCGATTTCCGAGACTTGCAAACCCGTTCGTCCGAGGGTGCGTTTGTGCATGCCGACGTTGTACTCCCGCCGCCACCCAGACGAAGGTGGAGTAAGTCGCATCTTCACCGTGGAGCGTCTTCACATGGGAATTACAAGTGACGGCAGACCCTTGAAACTCACGGGGAAACGAGTAAACTGAACATCCTGTCTGAAGGCGTCCCCGATTCGGTGGGCGCCTTCATCACCGACACGAACTCCCAACAGCAAACGTCCTGGACGCCCCGCAAGACCGTCGAAGTCGTCCTTTCTCAATTGTCCTGACAAGCGAGTGCATCCATGACCCAACCCGCGATTCGAAAACGAGTTCGCGCCGGCGCTCCCGTGGCGTCCGAACGCGTTCAAACCTCTCCGACGACCCTTCCGGCGCCCGCCTCCGTCACCGAGGCGCCCGCCGCGACTCCGCCCAGCACGGGCGCCGTTCCCACGCCGAAGCGCACCACCTCGAAAAGCTCCACGACGACCGCCAAGAAGGCGGCGGCGAAGAGCACGGGAACGAAAACCTCGACGGCCAAGAGCACGGCCGCGAAGACGGCCGCCCGCTCCACCAAGACGACCCGCGCGGGTGAATCCTCGTTCGCGGCGGTCGTGGACCCTGCCACCGAGCCCGACCTCGACTTTCTCGAACTCGAAGCCGCCGAGCTCGACGCCGACACGTCCGAGGAAGAGGAGGAAGTCGCGGCGAGCGCCGTCCTGAGCGACGACCCGCTGCGTCAGTACTTCGCCGACATCGCCCGCGTGCCCCTGCTCACGTACGAGGAGGAAATCAACCTCGCGCGTCGTTACGAGGAAGGCGAGCTCGCCCGCAAGCAACTCGACGTGACGCCCGACCTTGACGACCGCGAGCGTCGCCGTCTGCGCGCCCTCGTCATCGACGGCGAAGCGGCCAAGGCGGGCCTCGTGGAGGCGAACTTGCGCCTCGTCGTGTCCATCGCCAAGAAGTCCGCCAACCGCGGCTTGAGCCTCTCGGACCTTATTCAAGAAGGCAACTCCGGCCTCATTCGCGCTGTGGAGAAGTACGAGTACCGTCGCGGCTTCAAGTTCTCCACGTACGCCACGTGGTGGATTCGCCAATCCGTCAACCGCGCCCTCGCCGACCAGTCGCGCACCATCCGCGTGCCCGTGCACATGGTCGAGACGATGACGCGCGCCGCGCGTATCACGCGGATGCTGGAGCAGGAACTGTCGCGCGAGCCCAGCACCGAGGAAGTCGCCGAGGCGCTCGGTCCGGGCTGGGACGCCGCGAAGGTGCAAGAAGTTCAGCGCATCGCGTGGGATCCCGTCTCGCTCGAAGCGCCCGTCGGCAGTGAAGGCGACACCTTCGTCGGGGACTTCATCGCGGACGATAATTTCGGCACGCCCGCCGAACGCAGCGACCGCGCGATGCTCTCCGAGGAGCTCGAAGCCGCCCTCGGCACCTTGTCCGAACGCGAAGCGCTCATCCTCAAGTTGCGCTCGGGCCTCATGGACGGACACGAGCACACGTTGGAGGAAGTCGGCAACCAGCTGGGCCTCACGCGTGAACGCGTTCGCCAACTCGAAGCGAAGGCGATCAAGAAGTTGCGCGCGCTGGAGCAAGAATCCCAAAAGCTGTACGACTACTTGCAAGAGTGACGCGCCGATGCGCGAAAGCTCCCCTCCCGGGGAGCTTTTTTGTTTCGACGCCACGATCCTTCGCTACGTCCCCCGCGAGGTGTTCGTCAGCACCTCCAACGCGCGGTGGTGATCGGCGTAGAACGACTCGGGCGCGGCGAGAGCGTCCGACAAGTTCCACCACTCGCCGCCGTTCGTCGGCTCGGCGTCGACTTCGTACGCGAGCATCACCTCCCGGCCGAGCAGGCTCCGGTCGGGATGATCGAAGATGCGGCAAAGCGACACATCGACGTCCACGTTCAAGTACCGCCGTAAGGACGCCTCGGCGCCCAGGCGTTCGAACAGCCGACCTCCCGGCAAAGTCCACAGCCCCGAGTTCGGGCGTTCGTCACGGCGTTTCAACCACACGCGGTCCCCTCGGCGTACGAGGGCGTGCACACTCAGGAACGTCGGCGGAACCGGCGCGTTCACGAACGCGGCGTGCCAACGGCGCACAAAGGCGTCGTCGTCACGCAACTCCGCGAAGGCGCTTTGCTCGCTAAAGACTTTAAGGAACGTCGCGACGGGCGGCGGGACGAGCCGTTCGATCGTGCCGAAGTCGAGATCGAACAGGGCTCGGCGCACGCGCGTCGCGCTGAGGTCCGACTTCACCCGCGTCGGCAAGTACGGCCAGTCGGGGAATTCCCGCAGGTACGTGCTGCTCGCGTCCTTCTCGTGCCCGATCAAGGCGACGCGCGTCGCGCCGAGCGCCCGACGCGCGACCTCTTCACGCACGGCGCGTGCCCAGAGCCGCATGTCGTACAAGTCGCGCACCCCGCCGAACACGAAACGCTCGCGCGGCACCCCCGCGTAGTCCAGCGCCACCGCGATCATTTCCCGTCGTTCCTCGTCGGTGAAGGGGTTCTTCGGGGTTCGCGCGCTCCTCGTGGACCCCAAGACGATCACGAGGACGTCGACGCGCGCGAGGGCTTCAAGCATCACGGCGAGGTGCGTGGTGTGCGGCGGTTGAAAGCGCCCGACGAACACGCCGTGCGAGAACGCGGACGTCACGAGTGCAAGGAGGCCTCGAGCTCGGCGATTTTGCGCGAACGCAAGTCTTGCAGCTTCTCGCTGAGCCCGACGCGGTAGACGTGCGGATTGAGCAGACGCGTGGTTCCCTCGGGAAGATTGGCGAGGTCGTTCGCCGCGCGGTCACGTAGGACGGCGAGCTCCTCACGGTCGTGCGTGCGCTGCCCGTCTCTCATCACGACTTGGCGTGCGTCCTCGACTTCGACGTTCGAGGGAATGCGCGTGCGATTGAGAGGATTTTGCGGATCCGTGACGAGCTGGCTCGGACGCACATCCTCACCTTCGAGGGCGACGACGTCCAGCAAGGCGCGGCCGTCGCGCCGCACGCGCAAGACGCGCTTGCGGCCCGGCACGGTACTCTTCGCTCGGTCCGCCGTAAGTTTCATCTTCGGCGTTCCGGCGAGGTCCACGAGCTTGTACACGCCTCCGAGCGCGCCTCCGCCCGGCCCGCCGCCCGTCACGAGGCGAGTGCCGACTCCGAACACGTCCACGCGTCCACCTTCGCGAATGACCGAGTCGATGACGAACTCGTCGAGGTCGTTCGACGCGACGACGCGTACGTCCGCCAAGCCTGCCGCGTCGAGCGCTTCGCGGCACTTGCGACTGAGGTACGCGAGGTCGCCCGAGTCGAGCCGTACCCCTCGAAGTCGCTGTCCCCTGGCCTTCATCTCCAGCCCGACGCGAATGGCGTTGGGCAGGCCGCTCGCCAAGGTGTCGAAGGTGTCGATCAGCAAGGTGCAATCGTTCGGAAAAGCGGCGGCGTAAGCGCGAAAGGCGTCGAGTTCGGACGCGAAGGCTTCCACCCAAGCGTGCGCGTGCGTGCCCACCACGGGAATTCCGAAGGCCATGCCCGCCTCGACGTTCGAAGTGCCCGTCGCGCCTCCCACGAAGGCGGCCCGCGTCGCCGAGTCCGCGCCATCGGGTCCCTGAGCGCGGCGAGCACCGAACTCCACGACGCTTCCCGCCCGCTCTCCGTTCGCGGCGGTGAGGACGGCTCGGCTCGCTTTCGTCGCGACGAGTGTCTGGAAGTTCAAGACGTTCAACAACGCCGTCTCCACGAGTTGCCCTTCACCGAGAGCGCCCGTGACGGTCAGCAACGGCTCGTTCGGAAAGACCACGCGGCCTTCGGGAAAGGTCGTGACGGTCGCGCGAAAGCGCCAATCGCGCAGGTACGCCAAAAACGTCTCGTCGAACAAGCCCAAGCCGCGCAGGTAGGCGAGGTGTACGTCCTCGAAGCGCCAGCTCTCCAGCATCGACAACGCCGTCTCCAACCCGGCCCACACGGCGTAGCCGCCTTCGAAGGGGGCGCGGCGGATGTACAAGTCGAAGGTCGCTTCCTGCTCGTGCAGACCGTGACGCAAGTACCCGGCGAGCATCGTAAGTTGATAGAGGTCGGTGAACAGGGGGCTGACGACGTCCGTCACAAAGGTAGGATCGCACGCGTTCAGGAACCGACGGCGGAGCTTCAAGGCCCGCTCAAGAAGCTCGAAAATCTCCTCGGTAAAAGGGCTCCCGGTCGGAACCGGGAGCCCTTTTGCGCGCAATTCCACTTAGAAGAAGATCTTGAGGCCCGCCTTCGCGCCGAGACCGAAGCCGCCCGTGGCGGTCGAAGCGAGGTTCGTGCCGACGCCCGCGTTGCTGAGGTAGTAGCGGGGCGTCGCTTCGGCGAAAGCGCCGATGGTGTCCGTGAAGCGCAAGTCGACGCCCGCGATGCCCTGCACGAAAATGTCGGTCGCTTGATCGGTCGCGCCCGCGTTGTTCGCGTTGGAACGCGCGCTGGAGTAGGAGATTCCGGCGCCCGCGCCGACGTACGGTGACAAAAAGCCGCTGCCGAGGGTGAAGGTGGTGCCGAGCTCTCCTTCGAGAGCGTTCGTGTCCGGTTGGTAGTTCACGCCGAGACGCAAGCCGAGACCGCCGAACACTTGCGTGTTCCCGACGAGGATGCCGTACCCGATCGGCACGTTGCCCGCGAGGAGGCCGCCCGAAGAGGCGTTGATGCCGACGAACGTGGTCGGCCGAGCGGCGACACCGAAGTCTCGACCGGGGGCCTCGGTGACGACGACCGTGGTGCCCGTCCCGGGATTCACGGCGACGCCCGTGGACGGCGTCGTGGGAGTCGTCGCGGTGCTGGGAGTCGCGGGTGTCGTCGTCGTGGTCGTCGTGCTCGGCGTGGTGGCCATGGTGGTCGACGTGCTCGGCGCGGGAGGCGTCGTGGCCGTGGTCGTCGACGTGCTGGGAGCGGCAGGCGTGGTGGCCGTCTGGTTCACGCGCGCTTCGAGGGCGGCGATGCGCGCTTCGAGCGCCGTGGTATTCGCCGCGGCGCCCGCCGGGCCAGCCGGACCTTGAGCGCCCGCGGGACCGGCGGGGCCAGCCGGACCTTGAGCGCCCGCGGGACCAGCGGGACCGGCAGGACCTTGAGCGCCCGCGGGGCCGACATCCCCGGCAGGGCCGGCCGGACCTTGAGCACCGGCGGGGCCCGCCGGTCCTTGAGCGCCCGCGGGACCGGCTGGAGCGGTCGTCGGCAAGGCGCGCACTTGAGCTTCGAGCGCCGCGATTCGGTCTTGCAGCGCGGCGGTGTTGGACGACTGCGACAGCGCCTGGATTTGTTGCTCCAAGGCGGCGATGCGCGCTTGCTGCTCGGTGGAGGCGCGCTCCAGGTCGGTCACGCGCGCCGAGACGGCGGCGAGCTCCGTCGACACTTCCTGCATGCCCCGCGTGATGGTGGCAAGCTCGTCGGGATTGAGCTGATTCAGGTTGCCGCTTTGCAGCAGCCGGAAGAAAATCAGGGCCGCCTCGTAGCGCGTGAGGTTTTGGCTGCCGCGGAAGGTGCCGTCGGGGAATCCTTGAATCAGCCCTCGCTGCACGATGAAGTTCACGGCGTCACGCGCCCAGTGACCGGCAGGCACGTCCGTGAATTGCACGGGAGCCTGGGTGGTCGTTGAAGTCGTCTGGGTCGTGGTCTGCGTTTGGGTGGTCGTGTTGGTGCTCGTTTGAGCGCCGGCCACGCCGAGTCCGAGGGCCACCGTGAGGGCGAGCGATAGATGACGCATTGATCTCCTTCCGAATGAGAAAGCGGATTTGCGGCGGACACCCGTCCGGCGCATGACCACACCGTAGGAAGATGCCGTGAGGGCGCCGTGAAGCAAAAAATCGACAGTTTCGAGGCGACCCGTCGCCTTCACGCCCTGTCATCAGATTGGAACCGTTCCGAAGCGTTCTTTACGCGCTAGACCGCGTTTTTACATTTGTCGACGACATGACTAATGAGAGCTCGGATGAGAAGCTCCTCGGAATGCTCAAAACAGCGGCGGGTAGGTGAGAGCGGAAAGGGTCACCTTATACTGCTCTCCATGAGTCAGATCCATGTTCGAGCGAACTCCGGGGACGTCGCGCCGTACGTCCTGCTGCCGGGCGATCCGGGGCGAGCGCGCTTCATTGCCGAGACGTACTTGGAAGACGTACGTCAATACGCCGGCCACCGCGGCCTGCTTGGCTTCACCGGCACGTATCAAAGCGTGCCCATCAGCGTTCAGACGACCGGGATGGGGTGCCCGAGCGCGTCGATCGTCGCCGAGGAACTCGCTCGCCTCGGCGCCACGCACCTGCTTCGCGTCGGCACGTGCGGCGCGGCCACGCCACACCTCGCGCCCGCCGACCTCGTGATCGCCATGGCGAGCGTTCCGAACGACGGCACCACCCGCCAATTTCTCGGGGGCGCTCCGTACGCGCCGACGGCGAGCTTCGAACTCGTCGAGGCGAGCGTGTCGGCCGCTCGCACGCTCAGCGTGCCTCACCACGTCGGCCTGCTGATGACCGAGGACGCCTTCTACGCTTCCACGCCGCAGCACGCGAGGCACTGGGCGTCGTATGGCGTGCTCGGCTTCGAGATGGAAGCCTCGGCGCTCTTTCTCGTCGCCGCGATGCGCGGCATCAAAGCGGGATGCCTCGTCACGGTCAGCAACGACATCGGCGATCCGCAACTCGTGCCCGACGAGGTGCTCGCCCATGGCGTCGATTCCATGACCCGCACCGCCCTCGAAACCTTCGTTCGCATTCACGACGGTGCAACACCCCGTCAAGGAGATCGGCCATGACTTTGCTCGAAGCGGAATTCGACCATTTGCAACTCGATCAGCACGGTCCCATCGCTGTTCTGACGATCAACCGGCCCAAGGCGCTCAACGCCCTCAACGGCGACACTCTCAGCGAAATCGCCCAAGCGGTAGAGCTCATCATCGATGAAGCGGAGATCGGCGCCATGATCGTCACGGGATCGGGCGAGCGCGCCTTCGTGGCGGGCGCGGACATCTCGGAGCTCGCCGATCTCGACTCGACGTTCGCGGGACGAGAACTCAGCCTCGCCGGGCAAGACGTCATGGCGACGGTCGCCAACTTGCCGTTCCCCACGATCGCGGCGATCAACGGCTTCGCGCTCGGCGGCGGACTCGAACTCGCTTTGGCGTGCGACGTGCGCGTGGCGTCTCCCACGGCGAAGCTCGGCTTGCCCGAAGTCGGCCTCGGCCTCATTCCCGGCTTCGGCGGCACGCAACGGCTTCCCCGGCTGATCGGCGCGGGCCGCGCTCTCGACCTCATGCTGACGGGACGGCAGGTGGGGGCTCAAGAAGCGCTTGTGATGGGCCTCGTGAACTACGTTGCCGAGGACGTCTTGTCGCGCTCGCGCGAACTCGCGCAGCAAATGCTCAAGAACGCCCCGATGAGCCTCGGGCTCGTGAAGGAAGCGGTGCGGCGCGGCCTCGACGCACCGCTCGACCACGCGTTGGAAATCGAGGCGGACTTGTTCGGAATGACCGTCACCACGAAGGACTTCAAGGAAGGCACGCGCGCCTTCTTGGAGAAGCGTCCTGCCAGCTTTCAAGGCGAGTGACGCTTAAGAACAAACTTCGCGTGAAGGAATGCGTGGCAACGCGCCCACCGAAAGGTGCGTAATGACGGTATGGACGCATCCAACGAGAAACTCACGGTGACCGTCGCCGGAGGCGTCATCCTCGACGTCGAAGGCGAGCGGCCGTCTCAATCTCAAGAACGCGCCTCGGTGGACCGTCCCGTCGAGTTCGCGACGCCAAGGCAAAAGCTCATCGAAGAAGCCGACGGCGCGATTCGCCGCGATCTCGTGAGCTTTCCCAAAGCGCTCGCCGCGTACGACGCGCTCACGCACGACCCCGAGGCGCTCGCGAGCTGGGACATGGCCAATTACATCACGATGCGCAAGCTCGGCTACAACGATCACGGGCGCGTGCACGCGTTCGTCACGGGCGCGGCGAGCATGGCGATCCTCGACTTGCTCGTCGCGGGCGGCGTGCGCCCCGACCTCGTCGAGAGCGGTCTGGGCGACCTCGACGACGCGTACCTCGCCGTGATCCTCGGAACGATGCTGCACGACATCGGCAACGGCGTTCACCGCGTCGCCCACGAGCAGATCGGCGTGTCGCTCGCCTTGCCGATCCTGGAGCGAATTCTCGGACCGATCTACTCGGACGGCTTCAAGCGCACGAAGATTCGTGCGTTCATCTTGCACTGCATCGACTGCCACGATCTGAATCCCGTGCCGCTCACGATCGAAGGGGGCGTGACCGCCGTCGCGGACGGCATCGACATCACGAAGGGACGCGGGCGTAAAGCGTTCGCCCTTGGCAGTGTCGACATTCATTCCATCAGCGCGCTCGCCGTGGACTTCGTGACGATCCAGAAGGGCGACGACAAGCCGGTCGCGATTCACGTCACGATGAACAACACGGCGGGCATCTTTCAAGTCGAGGAGATCCTCGCGCCGAAGGTCATTCGCTCCCCCCTCGGGAGGTACGTGACGCTGCGCGCCCGCATGCGCGACGGCGACGAGGAGCGCATCTTGTCGAAGGTGCGCCTCGAGGGCGACCACTTCGTGATGGATCTCGAGGACGGCAGTCGGCTTTCCGTCGAGGTCGAGACGACGCAAAATCAGATGCGCAAGGCGGTCGAGCGGGAGTTGGGGTCGGACGTGAAGTGAAAGCGCGAGGGGGGCCGGGTATCGAACCCGGCCCCCTCGTGGTTGCTGTGCTTTCGAAGGCACTCAGTCGGCGGCCATGCTGCCCGCGTACTGCAGGTTGTACAGCTTGGCGTAGTAGCCGTTCTTCGCCAGGAGTTCGGCATGCCGACCCATCTCGACGATCTTGCCCTTGCGCATCACGACGATGCGGTCGCAGTGCTCGATGGTGGACAGGCGGTGCGCGATGATGATGCTCGTGCGGCCGTGCATGACCTTGGCGAGGGCGTCTTGAATTTGCAGTTCCGTCTCCGTGTCGATGGAGGCGGTGGCTTCGTCGAGGACGAGCAGGATGTCGGGATTTTGAATGAGGGCCCGCGCGAAGGCGATGAGTTGCTTTTGGCCGGTGGAAAGCGTCGCGCCGCGCTCGCGCACCTCCGTTTGGTAGCCGTCGGGCAAGCTCATGATGAAGTCGTGCACGCCGACGTACTTGCACGCCTGCACGACGCGCTCGTGCGCAATGGCGGCGTTGCCGAGCGTCAAGTTGCTTTCCATGGTCCCGGCGAACAAGAAGACGTCTTGCAGCACCACGCCGATATGGCGGCGCAAGTCGTGCTGCGCGAGGTCGCGCACGTCGACGCCGTCGACCCTCACGATTCCACGCTGCACGTCGTAGAAGCGTGACACGAGACTCGTGATGCTCGTCTTGCCCGCGCCCGTCGCTCCGACGAGGGCGACGCTTTCACCGGGCTGAATGTGCAAATCGATGCCGCGTAGAATCCAGCGGTCGTCCTTGTCGGGCGTGTCCGCCGTCACGTCCTGGTCGTACGCGAACCACACGTGCTCGAGGTCCACGCGGCCCTGGAAGTGTTCGAGCTTCTTCGCGTCGGGCTTGTCCTTGATCTTCTCGTCGGTGTCGAGTACCCCGAAGATGCGCTCGGCGGACGCCATGGCCGCTTGAAGGTTGTTGAAGACGTCGGCGAGGTCCTGAATGGGTTGAAAGAGGGCCGTCACCCAAATCGTGAAGGCGAACAAAGTCCCGACGGTCATGGCGCCCTCGCCGAGGATTTGCCGCCCGGCGTACCACAGCACGAGCGCGGTCGCGACGTTGGACAAAATCGACACGGTCGGTTGGAACAGCGAGAACCAGTGAATCGAGTCGAGGTTCGCGCCCAGCAACGCTCGGTTGGGACGGTCGAACTCCACGGCGTTGCGACGCTCGCGTCCGAAGAGTTGCAGCGTCATCATCCCGGTGATGTTCTCGTTGAGCTTCGAGTTCACGACCGCTTGGTGAATACGGGTGTCGCGGTAAGCGTCGCGAATCTTGCCGCGAAAGAAGTTCGTAGCGAGGAACAGCACGGGCAGCACGGTGAAGCTCAGCAAGGCGAGCTCCCACGAGACGTACAGCATGATCGTGACGTACGCGATCACCAGCAAGCCCGACTGCACGAGGGACGTGAGGCCGTTCACGACGAAGTTGTTGATGGCGTCGACGTCGGAGGTGACGCGCGTCAGCAGGCGGCCGACGGGATTTTGATCGAAAAAGCCGAGGTGCAGCCGTTGCAACTTCGTGAAGATGTCGGCGCGAATGTCGTACAGGATGCGCTGGCCGAGCACGTTGATCGAGATGGTGAAGGCGTAGCGCAAGCCGAACTCCACGGCCTTGAGCACGAGGTAGAGCGCGGCGGCGAGCAGCAAGCCGCGCTCCAGCGTCCCGAGCTGACTCGTCGTGGCTTGGCCCAGCAGGCCCGGCTTGAGGTACGCGTCGATCGCATGCCGGGAAATCAGGCCGAACAGCGGCTGGGCGAGCGCGATGAAGAGCGCGAGGCCCACGCTCGACAGTACGAGCGAACGATAAGGCTTCAGGTACGAGAGGATGCGGCGCGTGAGGTTCGCGTCGAACGCCTTGCGGTACGCTTCGTCGGCTTGGATGGTCATGCGGAGGGAGCCTCCTGGCTCTGTGAATCGGCGTCGGACGTGTCAGTCTCGAGTTCGCTGGCGAGCCTCTGCTTGCGTTCCAACTCGGCGTAGTGCCCGCCGAGGCGCAGCAGGTCGTCGTGGCTGCCCTGCTCGACGATGCGCGCGCCGCTTCCGTCGGGCGCGACGTCGATCACGACGATGTGGTCGGCGTGCCGCAAGGTGGACACGCGGTGCCCGATGAGGAAGACGGTGCGGCCCGCTTGCACTTCACGCAAACCGCGCAAGATCTTCGCTTCCGTCTCGGTGTCGACGGCCGAGGTCGCGTCGTCGAGGATGAGGATGCGCGGCTCGCGAATGACGGCCCTCGCGAGGGCCGTTCGCTGACGTTGGCCGCCCGAGAGGGTGACGCCGCGCTCGCCGAGCATCGTGTCGTACTGATTCGGGAAGTCTTCGACGTCACGAGCGAGCCCCGCGAGGTTCGCTGCCGACTTGACACGGTTCATGTCGGGCTTGACGTCCGTCTCCGGAGGCATCTGCGTCTTCGTGACGGGAATGCGCGTCGGAATGGGCGGAACGTTTTCGTTGTCGAGTCCGAAGGCGATGTTGCTCGCGATCGTGTCGCTGAACAAGAAGGGTTCTTGCGGCACGACGGCGATCTTGTCTCGCAAAACGCGCAGCGGAATCGCGCGGATGTCGGTTCCGTCGATCAGGACGCGGCCCGAGGTCGGCTCGACGAGGCGCGTGACGAGTTGCGACACGAGGGTCTTGCCCGCTCCGGTCGGGCCGGTGATGCCGAGGGTCGTTCCGGCGGGCACGTGAAGGTTGAAGTCCGCCAAGGCGACTTTCTGGCCGAACTTCAATCCGACGTGCTCGAAGCGAACGTCGCCGCTGATGTCGGTGATGGTCGTGTCGGTGCGCTTCGAGTCGGCGATGGCAGGGCGGCTCGAGAAGATTTCTTGCAAGCGACCCCACGATGCCACGCCTCTCTGAATCAGGTTCGTCATGAACCCGATGGAGAGCATCGGCCAGGCGAGGCGCTCCACGACCGACGCGAACTGCGTGAATTCACCGAGGGTGATGCGGCCGCCCGGTACGAAACCGAGAATCATCAAGCCGCCGTACACCAACACGACGACGTAGGCGATCCCCATCAGCAAGCTCATCAAGGCGTTGAGGGGGCCTTGAACGCGTACGAGCGCGATCGACTTCTTCACGAGGTCGTCGTTCATCGCCTTGTACTCGGCGATTTCACGGTCCTCGATGGCGTAGCCTTTCACGACGCGCGCGCCCGAGAAGTTCTCCTGCGCCTTGGCGCTGATCGAAGAATTCTGTTCTTGGACGGCCACGTACCGAAAGGAAATTTGCCGTGCGAGATAGACCAGCACGAAAATGATGATGGGAAACACCACGAGCGTCAGCAGCGTGAGCTGCCAAGAAATGGACAGCATCACCGTGAAGGACGTGGCGAAGGCGGCGACGATGCTCGCGATTTGCCACGCGCCGAAGCCGAGCATCTCGCGGACGGCCAGCAGGTCCCCGGTGAGGCGGTTCATGAGATCGCCCGTGCGGACACGGTCGTAGTACGTCTTGTCGAGCGTCGTGAGGTGCGCGAGCACGTCTCGGCGAATCTCGTACTCCGTCTGTCGACTCGCCACCGTGATCTGACGCCGAACGACGAGCATGAAAAAGCCTGCCAAGACGGCTCCCCCGATGACTCCGAGGGCGTACAGAACGATCGTGGAGATCGCGACGGTTCGCGAGGTAAGGCCGTCGATGGTGAGGCGCACGAAGTAGGCGGGAAGTTGAACGGCGACGTTGGCCAGGATGACCGCGAAGAAGCCGATGACGTACTGGCGCCCGTGCATGGAGAGGTAAGGCCAAAGGGTTCGCAAGTTGTTCAAGAAGACCTCGCGCGAGGAGAAGTAGGTTGCGTGCCCGACGTTGTCGAGCGGACAGAGCAGTCTACGCCCGTCCTTCGGCTTTCACTATGCGCCGTTTGGCGGAGGACGAACGATGAACGGAGGTATGAAAGCGTTGAGTCTCGGTCACGTGAGACTACGTCGCTGGGCGCCTTGACTTGCCTGTAGGGCAGTGCTAGTATCCCAATCCGGAAGTGAAAACTTCCGCGCCGGGAAGCGCTGTGAACATCGAAGCTTCCGACACGAGTCCGGCATCGCGCCACTCTAGCTCAATTGGTAGAGCACCCGACTTGTAATCGGAAGGTTAGGAGTTCAAGTCTCCTGAGTGGCTCCAAGTGTTCGGCGAAAGTCGATTCGAGGAGCGACGCAGGATCCAGTTTGGGAATGGTTTGGGTAGGTGCCCGAGTGGTTAAAGGGGACGGACTGTAAATCCGTTGGCTTACGCCTACACTGGTTCGAATCCAGTCCTGCCCACCAACGCGGGAATAGCTCAGCTGGTAGAGCGTCAGCTTCCCAAGCTGAATGTCGCGAGTTCGAATCTCGTTTCCCGCTTTTGCTCGTGTAGCTCAGTGGTAGAGCACTCCCTTGGTAAGGGAGAGGTCGTCGGTTCAATCCCGACCACGAGCTCCATCCGTCGGACGAAATGTTGGCCCGCCACTGACGCGGGCCGCATTCCCGTAAGACCACGGGCGTCGGACACTCGCAGCTTCAAGTCATTTCAGAGCAGGACTCCCAAGGAGGATTGGATATGGCGAAAGGTACGTTTGAGCGGACGAAGCCGCACGTGAACGTCGGCACCATCGGCCACGTCGACCACGGCAAGACCACCCTCACCGCCGCGATCACGTTCACGGC